>QBMH01000115.1 GCA_003249025.1 Leptolyngbya sp.
CTAATCTCTCACTTCTGCCTCGTTCCCATACTCAAATTAGATGCGATTGCCCTACTGCTGAGGTCCTTGGCTATTACGATAGCGACCTCTATTCATCGCCTGAAGATGCCACTAGGGTAATGGAGAATGATCAGCGGATTATGGACACCGGACAAACGGAAGTGGTGGAAGAATCTCCTGATGGTATTCGTACCTTTCTGGGCATGAAAGCCCCCTACCGTAACGAGGCTGGAGAGGTGATTGGCTTGATTGGCATCTCCAACGACATCAGCGATCGCAAGCGAATTGAAGCGGAACGGGAACAGCTTCTGCAACAAGAGCAAGCAGCACGAGAGGCAGCCGAACAAGCCAACCGGATCAAAGATGAATTCTTAGCCGTCGTTTCCCATGAACTGAGAACGCCGCTCAATCCAATTTTAGGCTGGTCAAAACTGTTACGCAGCGGCAAACTGCCACCCGAAAAAGTCGCCGCTGCCTTAGGAACAATCGAGCGGAATGCCCAGCAACAAGCCCAACTAATCGACGATTTGCTAGATATTTCTCGGATTTTGCAAAACAAACTCACCCTGGCGATCGCCCCCGTTGATCTCGCAGTGACGGTAACCGATGCCCTAGAAACCGTGCGGCTGACCGCAGAGGCAAAATCAATTCAACTGCGATCCTCCCTCGCTGATGTAGACCCAGTGATGGGCGATTCCGGTCGATTGCAGCAAATTGTTTGGAACTTACTCTCAAACGCAATCAAATTCACACCCGAAAATGGACGAGTGGAAGTGAGGTTGGAAAGGGAACAGGGAATAGGGAATAGGGAACAGGGAATAGGCAATGATGCTGGCACCTCTAACCTTTCACCTTCAACCTCTTACGCTCAAATCACGGTTCGTGATACCGGAAAAGGAATTCTGCCCGAATTTCTACCCCACTTATTTGAAGCATTTCGGCAAGAAGATGGCACCACCACTCGCAAATTTGGCGGATTGGGGCTGGGCTTGTCGATCGTGCAGCAACTTGTCGCGCTCCACGGGGGCACTGTTATGGCTGCAAGCGATGGCGAGGGGCAAGGCGCAACCTTTACGGTACGGCTTCCGATCTCACTTCGCCAAGCGCTGCCCCCTGCATGTTCTTCCAGCGATCGTCTCCCGATGGATTTAAGCGGCATTCAAATTCTTGTCGTCGATGACATGATTGATTCGCAAGAGTTTGTGGTGTTCGCTCTAGAGCAAGCAGGCGCGATCGTCACCCCGGCAAGTTCGGCGCAAGTAGCTATGGAACTATTAGCCCAGATGAACCCTGATGTGATCATCAGCGATATTGGAATGCCCGATCACAATGGCTATGAACTCTTGCAGCAGATTCGCTCAGACTTTAAACAGTTTCAAACGGTTCCAGCGATCGCCCTCAGTGCCTATGCCAGCGAACTTGATCGGCAGCAAGCATTAGCCGCAGGATTTCAGCATCATCTAGCAAAACCAATCGACCCCGTAGCCTTAGTCAAGACGGTAGCCCTGTTGACTCAAGCATCTGGGTAAAGTGAAGTGTCAAACTCAAATCTCTTTGGCTTGAATGATTACTGATCGGATAGACGCGATCGTAAAAATACAAAATTGTCTGAAGTCTTAGTAAGGAAGAGTGCGGATTTGGCGTAGTAACTGTGAAAGGTTAAAAAAAATGGGCAAACTAGGTGCGGGTTAGTTGGTTAATGTGGTCATACTGGGGTGAAGGTTTCAACCCTGATCCTGTATTGCTGACTTCTGCATGATGGCTTCAAACTATGTGGCTTTCGGCTAACCTTCCTCACTTTCACCTCTGTGGTGCGCGCCTGTTTGAGAAATACACTAGAAGCTTAGGATTTACCAATGACTGAAAGGTCTGCCGATAAACAGCCGGATGAGCTGCTGATTAAACAGTCCGAGTCCTTAATGAAACGAGTCATTAAAGGCTCAGTTTGGACTATGGGGGGCTATGCAATTAGTCAAGTTGTTCGTTTAGGAAACAACTTCCTGTTAGCGCGGTTGCTTTTTCCTAAAGCCTTTGGCTTAATGGCGTTGGTTTATACCTTCCTCGTTGCCCTACAAATGTTTTCAGATATTGGCATCAATCTCAGCATTATTCAAAATAAGCGCGGGGATGATCCTAAATTTCTCAACACTGCCTGGACAATGCAAGTCATTCGTGGATTGATTCTATGGATTTTTGCTTGCCTAATTGCCATGCCAGCCGCCTCTTTCTATAAAGAACCTATGTTACAAGCCTTACTGCCAGTCGTTGGTTTTACAACGGTGATCGACGGCTTGCTCTCAACAAACATGGCAACCGCCAATCGTCGGCTTTCCTTGAAACGGCTGACTCTGTTAGACTTAGGCACTCAACTGATCGCAATGGTTGTCACTGTGGCTGGAGCGTGGATCGCTCATGCAGCTAATGCGTCCCAAGAACTGGCAGTTTGGGCGTTAGTGGTGGGCACGTTCACTAGTTCAATCATTAGAACGAGCCTAAGCCACACGGTTATGGAAGGAATCCGCAATCGTTTTGATTGGGAGCAAGAGTCGGTTAAAGAAATTTTTCACTTTGGTCAATGGATATTTTTTAGCACGGTGCTGACCTTTTTTGCGCTTCAAGGCAACAACTTAATTGTTCCGGGCTTGCTGGGCGTTGGTTTCTTTGGGGTTTTTACTCAGGCTCAAACCCTGTCAAAAGCGGCAAATGAGGTGATCCAGGTTTTAGGGCATCGGGTTTTGTTTGCCTCTTATTCTGAATTAGCTCGCGATCGCCCCGAACGGTTGCGTCCTGTTTTACGGCGATCGCGCCTCGTCTTAAATAGCATTAATCTATTGGCTTGTTTGTTTTTTATCTTCTTGGGCAAACCCTTAATCAGTTTTTTGTATGACCATCGCTACGCCGATGCGGGCTGGATGCTGCAAATTTTGGCAGTGGGGGCAATGGTGACTGTTTTAGGCTACACCTATATGGATGTGCTAATGGCTCAAGGTCGAACGTACTTCATGACCCTATTGCTGGGTATTCAAGTTGGCATTCAACTGATGACGGTTTTTGGTGGCTATCACTTTGGCGGTGAGTTTGGCGCGATCGTAGGGATTGCAGCAGTTGGCTGGTTTCTCTACCCCATTCAAGCGGTTATTTTTGCCCGATTGCACCTTTGGCAGCCAGAAATTGATCTACCGATTCTTGGCATTGCTTCTGTCATGGCGGCATTAGTGCTGATGCAAGTCATATAAATGGCGTTGCAAGCAAAATAATTCGCGGGTCTCCAAACGAAACATTCTTTAGCAACGCCATTTTTTAACTACTGAAATAGAGTTGCAAGTTTTTTTGCTTCAGTTTCTGCATTGTGGTTTTGAGCGACCAGTTTTGCTCCAGTTTTGCCCATTTGCTCTAGCTGGTCGAGCGGAGTATGAATGGCAACTTGCATAGCCTCTTTCAATGCACTCACTGAGCCAGAGGGAACTAGCCACCCAGACTTGCCCGGTTGAACCAGTTCAGGAATGCCTGCAATGTAAGTACTAATCACCGGGCGACCCAGTGCCAACGATTCCATAATCACAACAGGCAATCCTTCCGCAAAGCTAGGAACTACCATCACTTGCGCGGCTAGGATTTGCTGTTGAACCTGCTCATTTGTTGCCCAGCCTGTGATTTCAACATGATTTTCTAAGTGATACTGGTGAATCATTGACTCAATTTGCCCCCTTAAGGGACCATCGCCTACCAGCACCAGTTTGAAATTATGTCCTTCGGCTGCGAGTTGTCCGGCCGCTTCAACCAACAGTAAATGACCTTTTTGCTCGCTCAAACGCCCAACGCAAACAAATCGCGGCTGCGATGGTAGCGGCGTGTAGGGTTGTTTCAAAAACATTTCATCAACTCCACAACGAATCACTTGAATCTTTGACCACTGTTGATGGCTGCACCAGCGATACAGTTGACTCCGACCAAAAGAGCAGACGGAGACCACAAAGGCAGCGCGTTCAATTTTTTCTGTTAAGGAAATAGCCTGAGGTTTATCAAATTCTTCGGGACCATGCACCGTGATGCTGTAGGATGGTCCGCCTAGTTCATGGCACAGCATGGCAACGGTGGCTGAGTTGGTGCCAAAGTGGGTGTGCACATGGGAGATTTTTGCTTGGTTAAACCACCGGAATAAAACGCAGGCTTCTGCGAGATAGGCGAGGTGGTAAACTAAGCCGCGATCGGATGAGTGCCCAACTGTATAAGCTAATTGGACGGCTTTTAAGAAGCGCCATGGATGGTTTAACGCCACATTTATAGTGCTGCCAAGCAAGCCAGAAGCACCTTTCTGGAGCACATATCGGGTTTTGCTAGCTTCTTGCTTGTCAGCTTCGTCAATGATTTCAGCAGCCAGCGATCGAATTGAAAAACGGCTAATTGGCACTCCAGCCGCTTCTAGCGCCACAATTTCTCGGCGAATGAAGCTATGGCTGGTTTTGGGGTATTGATTCACAAGATAGGCAATATTCATCGCAAGATCGCTAGGGGGAACAGATTCATAATTGAGCTTTTCTAAAAACTAGGGGAGATGCAACACAAGTAGTGAGTCAGCAAAAAGCCACGTTGAGAAGTTGCCCAATGTTCTAACAGTTTTTTTCTCAAGTAGCATCGTGAAATACCGAGACTTGAGCAAACAAATATCTAATCCATAGGCAAAGTTACGGAAATTAAATAATGCTGCAACAATGACTGGGTTAATCAAGGAAAATCTTTCTTGAGGAATCATTTATCGTAGTAGTCTAAGCCCTCTTAAGAAAAATTTCGGTGACTACTTCTCTAAAACAACAGCGATCGCCCTTAGCATCGGCTGATTATCAACAAGCCCTTTTAAATGCGCTGCCATTATCTACCCCACCTCATCAGGGCAGCTTTGACACCGCCCTTGCTAACCACAACGGGCACAGTCTTCAACCGACAACCCTGGAGATTTTTCAGATTAATCTTGGCAAACTGTGCAATATGACCTGCCGCCATTGCCATGTGGATGCAGCCCCTGATCGTCGCGAGGTGATGGATCGAGATACTGTCAATGCTTGCCTTGCTGCGATCGACCAGACCAATGTCCACACAATTGACCTAACGGGAGGTGCCCCAGAACTCAATCCCCATTTTCGATATTTGGTAGATGAATGCACTCAGCGCGGCAAAAAGGTCATCGATCGCTGCAACCTCACCGTGCTGCTGCTACCAACGATGCACGATTTGCCCCAGTGGTTAGCAGAGCGTCAGGTTGAAATTGTTTGCTCGTTGCCCCACTATCGTCAGCGGAATACGGATGCTCAGCGGGGAGACGGCACCTTTGAAAAATCGATCGCTGCCCTAAAAAATTTGAACGCTGCTGGCTATGGGCAGGGCGATCCAAACCGCTGTTTAACGCTCATGAGTAATCCTGTAGGAGCGTTCTTATCCAGTTCGCAAGTAAGTTTGGAGCAGGAGTGGAAAGCGGGATTGTTGAAGCATCACGGCATTACTTTCGATCGCTTGATTACCTTAAACAACATGCCGATTTCGCGTTATTTGGAATGGTTGGAGTCATCGAATAATTTGCAGCGCTATATGGAACTGCTGGTGAACTCTTTTAATCCAGGCACGATCGCAGGGCTAATGTGTCGCAACACCCTTTCCGTTTCCTGGGATGGTCGGCTGTTTGACTGTGACTTCAACCAAATGCTGGAGTTGGAATGCCAGCCAAACAATGGGCACCCCATGCAGATCCACAACTTTCATCCAGAGAGGCTAACCCAGCGATCAATCGTCACCGGGCGGCATTGTTTCGGCTGTACAGCGGGTGGAGGAAGTTCTTGCGGTGGTTCAATTAAGGAGTCGTAACAGCATTCTTTAATAAGAACACGCTAGCCTAGAAACACCGTGCTTTTAAGTTGAAGAGTGATGAAAACACTGCCAATTATATTGATTTCACTCATCGTAGCTATCTGGGTTAGCGCGATCGCTGTTCTTTCCGTGCAAAATTTCACTCCGGTAGCGCTCAACCTGCTAGCATTTCAGTCCATTGAGATTCCTCTGGGTTTAGTACTAGCGTTTAGTGTAGGCATCGGCATGGTCGGTATGGCGATCGCCCAACTGCTGCTCACTTCTTATTTCCAGCGTCCTTATGAAGATGATTGAGTCACACTTTGGACTCCGCTCTCCGCCCTCCGAACTTCGACTTAATCTTCACTCACGGTCAAGTCATACACCCGTCCATCAATTAACAGGCGTGAAATGCCTTTTGCTTTGAGATGAGAATAGGTTTTCTGCAAAATTCTACCGTCCGGCAGCTTGATCACTCGCTGGGTTCGAGGATTGGAATAGCGCTTTGCAATTCGGTGATTGTCAAACACGGGTAGGATTTTGTTCTGCGTCTCTTCTTCAGGAATTTGACCCAGATCGCCGAAATCTCGAAGAGGAGGCGCGATCAATTCTGAAGCGCGATCGATGACCAGATAACAAGTGCGAGGAATTAGAGCCTCTGCCAAGGGCAAAATTTGAATGATTGCTCCATCGGCTAATTTGCCGGTTGCAAATAGAGGCTTGGGCAAACCCTCTTCAAAATCATCGTCATCCTCCAGATCATCGTCATCCAGATCATCGTCATCCAGATCATCGTCATCCAGATCATCGTCATCTTCTTCATCTAAATCAAGAATTTCCTCTGCAAGAATTTCTTTCAATACTTCAGCTTCAGCATCAAATGGTTTCTCTGCACTTGCTTTAGAAGAGATAGCAGGCAAAGAGAGTTTTGCTATGGGCAAATCAAATTCACTGTCATCCTCGTCAAGTGAAGGCTTTTGCGATCGCCGTTTTAGAATAGGACCACTCTTTAGGTCGGGCAGCTTCAGTGCTGGGGGCTGTTCGATCGGCTCGATCCTGGTTTGTTCAACGGATTCTTCCTGGACAAATTCTGTTGTGGGCTGCTCATAGGCAGATTGCCTATCAAGGGTTTCAGGAACAATAGGTTGGGCGATCGCCCTTTTCGGCTCAATAGCGGCTGTGTTTACAGGCTTGGTGACAGACGGTGGACTTACCTCATCCGCCACGGGCACTTGCAGCAAGGGCAGATACTCGTTTGAGCGAACCGCTTGGCGCTTTTGCTGAATCAGCGCCTCATACTCGTCTGCGGGCAAAGTGCTTTTTAGAATACGGCTAATGGTAGAAGTACTCACGCTATATCGACCCGCTAAGGTTGAGGTTGTCTCACCTAATTGCCGATAAAGCTCAATGACTTCGTGTTTTTCAGAGTCGGAAAGTTTTTTAGCAATCATTCATTTAGAGCAAGCTATGAAGAAGCGGCGATCGCCTGCTTTATTGTATTCCGAATTTACAATCTAGCAGGAGGTTGACAAGCGAATCCTATCAAATTTAGGCACGACGGCGAGACCCCGCCCGACGAGAACGGCTAGAAAGGTCATACTCTAACGCCGCACCAATCCCAAACAGCACACCGCTAAATACCCAAAATACTTCTGGCAAGCCCCCGCTCTTGTAGTCAGTCAAGATCGTTGTCGCATACTTAAACCAGATATCCGCGATGTACAAGGAGAAAGCCGCCGCCGCAATCATCCGCCAAGATTGAGAAAATCGTCCTCCCCAAAATGCCAGCAGCAAGGTGGTTGCCAATACCAACAACAGCACATCACAAAGCAGATAAAACCAGTTGAGCGGTAGTTCCAAAGGTTTAAGCTGTTGTTCTAGCCCGATCGCCCACTCAGGTGCTTGAGAGGGCGGCGATTCAGCCGGAGCGGGTTGTGCTGCCACCATTGGTGCCCAAGAGCTTTCAGTCATCGCCGCAAAATTAAAAGCAGGGAACTCTAAAGTTTGAGCGGTTGAAAAGAGCGTCCGCACAGACCCCTCAAGGGGAAACCCTGGAATCGCCTTAAGAGCCGATGCTTCAGCCGCATAACCCAGATCTAACCGTGCGGTTGGCTGCTCCGCAGGTTTTGCGGTGGACAGCAGAATCGCGATCGCGATCCCCACAATGGCGATCGCAACAATTACCCCTTTCTGCCAAAGCTCTAAATTTAGCCGCCTAGAAAACACTGCCTGAAACATGCCCCACAGCAAGAAGACATAGGTTAGGACAAAAAAGAAATCTGCTGGAGAAACCGCCGCCTCCAGACCTAAGCCCAATTCCCAATAGCTAAACAACAAATTGCCAAGAAAGTAAAAAAACATGCCAAGCCCAATGCCAAGCCAAACCCCGCGTCCACTGACAATTTGGGAACTTCGCCAGTTGCGGAAACAAAGCAAAGAAGCAACTAGAAAAGCAACCGCTTCAAAAATGGAGGTTCCCAGGGAATACCACAGTGGGCGCACCTCCCCTTGAGCCGTCACACCAAATAATAGGAAAAATAATAAAGCTGAGACTGCCCAGCCAATCTCCGCTAAGACAATGGTTTGAACCGATAGAAATGGTTTATCAGAAGATTTGTCTGCACTGCTCATAGGTTAATTCCTGGGGGTAGCTGCGTCAGCAACAGGACGACTTGCAAAAAACATATCCAGCAAGAGTGGCATAAAGTCAGAGGTTTGCGGCACATTTATCAAAGATTCTTTAATCTATCGCCATAGCTTGCCCAGGGGAGACCGATTTAACCAAGTGGAAACTTGACTTTGCTCATTGGAGGGCAAATCTTGCAATGCATCAATTGACCGCTGCGCGAAACTAGTATTACCAAAATATGACTTGCCAACCCGATGGAGTTCTTGCAACAAAGTATTAAGATGATGCTCCTGCCATGCGGGAAGATTAGCCGCATTCAACGGGTCCATGGTTAGTAAATACTTCACCGCATCTGGGGTATCTGCCTGAGGAAAGCGCCATTGCTTGAATACTTCAGAAATATCTTTTTGAAAAAGACCGGCTTGTCGATTGCCTAATAGGTCTTCAATATCAATAAATACGGCTTGCAGCATGAGCAAAGATCCTTTGACATAAGCAGGATTAAGAGACGCTTCATGGTCTGCGTCGTTGGCAAACTGCTCTAATCGAATTTTGCCCCACACACTATAGCGATCGGGTTCTTCCAACAAAACACAGGCTTTTCCTTGGTTATCAGTCAGATCTCGCCAAAATGCCTTTGCATCTTCTTCTTGAGCAGCATTAAACACGCTAATCAAGCGGAAAGTTTGTCCCTGATAGGTCAGGATGGGAACTTGCTGATCCCGTTTGGGGTGCTGAACGCTAGAAATCTCAACATCCTGCCGCTTCAGAATAAACATGACGCTAGCAATTACTCCTGTCGGGGCTTCATTTGCTTGTTTTAAGCGATGGGCAATCTTATCATATCGGTAACGCGTCGGAGACAAAGGCGAGGGCTTGGCTGAGGCTTATCTCAAACCTTACCTTAAGAAATTCCCATTTTTAGCTATCAAACTGACAACAGGCTTAAAGTTTGCCAGTATTGTAATTAATCTCTCCAAACCCTGTAGTCATGATGTAAAGGCTCTTTGTGAAGACCCAAATTAAGCAGCAGTATTGTAAGCTGATAAGCTGGGAGAGAGATGGGTTGAATTCAAAGTCACTAATACGCTCTACCTAAATAAGGCTTGAGTGGGTGCCATTTTAACTGTTTAATCAAGATTCTTGATCAAACTCTCACCTCATAATTGAGCGCTTGAGTAAAGCCTCTATTTTGAGTTCAGAAGCAAAGGTTTATATTTAATTCTAACTTTGCTGACAAAGCATGGATCCTTAGCTCAGTGGATAGAGCAATCGCCTTCTAAGCGATCGGTCACAGGTTCGAATCCTGTAGGATCCGTCAAAACTCGCTAATCCCGCACCACAACTGGAGTTCCCACGCTTGCCCAATTATAAAGCCAGCGGGCATGATTGACTGCTACGTTCGTGCAACCATGACTAACGGGAGTCCCAAAACTGTGATGCCAATCAGCACCATGGATAGCGTAGCCGCGATCGTAGAACAGGGCGTAGGGTACGGATGGAACGTCGTAACCCTCTCCGCTCATTCGAGTCGTGCGATAGCGGGTTTGGATGAAAAATTTGCCGGTGGGGGTGGGGGTAGAAGATTTGCCTGTGGAGACGATCACTGCATAAACGGGGCGATTTCCTTGCCAAGCAATGAGACGCTGCTTGGATAAATCAATCTCAATCCAGCGTTCTCCTGATTGCTTTAACGTTTTAAGCTGTGAGATGGAAGCGGACTGGGCGAGTCGGTCGGTCGGCTTTTGGGCGTGGGTTAGCTTGGATGATAGAGGCATTGTTGCGATCGCAACCAGCGCACTCATCCACACTCCACAACAGCGGCGAAAAAATGGGCTATTCACAGATTTTATTTATAGCTTTGTGACTATCGTAAGCGACGGAATCTGGCAGATGTGTAGAGGGCGATCCCAAAGCTTTAAGGATTACTAAACGAGTAGATGTAGTTTTGGTTTTTTAGTTTGAGGAATTTAATTCGAGGCTTCGGAGGTTTTTTGCTCAATCTGCTGGATTTTGTGGAGCAGGTTTTTTGCTCTTAGGGCGATCGCAGCCCAGTTTCCCTGGAACAAAGCTGCTGGGGGAAATAAATCGCTTGATAGCCCCACCGCGATCGCGCCAGCCTGCAAAAATGCAGTTGTGTTGTCGATTGTAATGCCACCCGTAGGAATGAGGGGAATATTGCTCAAAGGCGCTCGTAAGGCTTGCATATAGGCAACTCCACCCATTATTTCTATCGGAAAAACTTTGACACTCGCTGCGCCCGCTTGCCATGCTTGCACAATTTCGGTTGGAGAAAGGGCACCGGCAACGAGCGGAATTTCTTGTTTGGCGGCAGTTTTAATCATCCCTACATCTACATGGGGAGTGAAAAGGAACTGTGCGCCTGCCGCGATCGCCTGTTGTTGCTGAGCCACCGTCAGCAAAGTGCCTGCGCCGATCCAGCAATGGGGTAACTCACCCCGCAATTGAGCAATTAAGTCTGGGGCGCGATCGCTATTCCAGGTCACTTCTATCAGTTGAAGTCCTCCACTAGCCATTGCTTTTGCCATTTGAATCCCCTGTTCAAACTGGCTACTGCGGACTACTGCAATCACACGCTGCTGCCGAACCAACGACAGCCAGGTTTGAGTATTCATACTCACCCTCGTCTAAATGACAAATTTCCTGTTTTTTGGGGAACTCTGTCTAAATCGTCCTAAATCGTCATCCGTCAATAAAATTAAGGTGAACAAATTTTCAATCTTGCTTAAACAACTTTTAAGGAGTAGTCAATGAAACTTAATGAAAATCTCGAAACATCATTGACCGACTTGCTCTAAGAAAGCGCTTGAACCCAGAATCTTTAATATCATAGTAACTACCGTTGGTGGACTGACCGTTACCCCCTTTAAGAAAGCCATACAATGACTCATCCATCTTTTCCAAACCCATCGGAATCTTCAGACATGTTGGAACGTGATCAGCGCGACGAACCCGCTCGCATCACCACCTTGATGGACAATCTCAACAATTTGAAAAGTAAGCTGAACAATTTCACGGTGATGGATGAGCTAGGTCAGCCCATTGGTGAAATTCAAGACTTAATCTTAGATGACACTCATCAGCTTAATTTAGTCATTGCGACCTCGGACGCGGCAGAAAGTAAGCCCCCCGTTTTACTCAATGGTCGGCGGATCAAAAAGGTGAGTGTTCAGACCCATGCCGTATTTGTTGATATCGTCAAAGCCGATGTTAACTTTTTGCCAGCATATACGCCTTCAGAATCTAGCGCCTCCCGTGGGGATCATTCCACGAATCGCGCTGAATTAAACAGTTCAGCCCTTCTGCCCTCTGCTCAACCACCGTTATCCTATAGTGCGGCTAGTGCGGCGGCAGCGGCGTTAATGGGAGAAAGCGCGATCGCCAGCAATAGCGAACTTTCTTCAGTAGAAGAGACTATTTCCCTAGAAGATGACTCATTCACATCCGATTCACTGTTCGCCGAATCTGCGGATAATTTCGCTGCTTTAGACGATGATTTATTTGCATCCGATCCACTGTTGCCTGAACCCACTGATGATTTTGCTGCCTTGGTCGAGGGGGCATCAGTAGAAGAGACTATTTCCCTAGAAGATGACTCATTGACATCCGATTCACTGTTCGCCGAATCTGCGGATAATTTCGCTGCTTTAGACGATGATTTATTTGCATCCGATCCACTGTTGCCTGAACCCACTGATGATTTTGCTGCCTTGGTCGAGGAACCATCAATGGAATCAATAGAGTCGTTAGATGACTGGCTCTTAGACGACCCATCAACCGATCAAAACGATCTGGCAACTTCTTTAGACCTTCCCGACCTAGAGCTTTCGCTTTCAGAAGACTTTTCCTCAGACAGTGAATCTGCTTCAGACCTGATGACTAATAATTCCCTGGATGAGGATTGGTCTGATTTAGTCAGCCCCATCGATCAGCCTAGTCTAGGCTATGCCCCTCCCTCCGAAGACATTTCCCTGCCTGATTTTTCTAACGACGACTTAGAAACTCCATCGTTCTCGTTGGATGAAGCAGACGAACCAGCAGAACTCGGATTTGCTTCGTGGGAACAGGCTTCTCAACCCATTGAAACCCTTTCTAGCGACGTATTAAATACTTTAGCGGATGGGGAGATCGAAAGTGAGTTTGAGGACTTGCCTGATATTAATTCCTTGGCAAATGATTTTGCGGAGGAACCCTTAAATGAAAATGCTGAAGAGTTTTTGTTGCCATCTGATTTTGGTGAAGCTGGGTTTACGAATGATTTCACGCTTGAAAGCTTGTCCGAGCTTGATCCACCTTCAGAAGTGCCTTTGGATGATTTTGGGTTTCCAGACTCCTCAATCCCTGATAATGACTTAGCCAATCAGGTGCCCGATTTAGATTTTAACCTTGATGAAGGCTTAGGTGAGGCTGAACCCGTTTTATTGTGGGCTGACGAGACTGAATCAGGCGAGTTGTTTGAACTGAATCTTGATGACTCGTTCGATCCATCTCCAACAAAGACGGTTGGAGGGTTTGAGTTGGAATTAGCAGAAGAAGTAGCAGATCTCAATCTATTGGCACGTGACTCTACAGATTTAGAGTTTGAAACGGATGCTTTAGGTTTAGATCTTGAAACTGACTCTACAGATTTAGAGTTTGAAACGGATGCTTTAGGCTTAGATCTTGAAACTGACTCTACTGACTTGGGATTTGAAATTGAAGCGATCGCGCCGTTCCCTGATCTCGATCTTGCTCTTGATGATGACTTCTCAGGGTTTGTTGATCAGTCTGTGCCAATCATGGATTCAAGTGTGAGTGAGAGACCCACCTCATTTATAGAGGTTCCTATGGACGCGATCGCGGCTGTAGATTCTGACAATTCAGCGAATTTAGAGCTTGATACCGCCTTTGATGTGGATTTATCCCTGGAGGATGAGTTTGGGGCAGAAAATTTTGAAATCGCCGAAACCAGTGACCGCAGCGAAGCATTCACCCTTCAGACTGATCGCTTTGACCCTGAACCAGAAATCATCACTAGTCTGACTGATCTGGAATTTACAGACGACCTGCCTACAGACGACCTGCCTACAGATGACCTGCCTACAAACGATCTCGCTAACACCTTTGGAGATGTAGCCGATCTATCATTTGTGGAAGAGGGGGAAATTTTTGGAGATCTGACTGGGTTAGGCTCAGACTTAGGAGAATCGCAAAACTTAGCGTTAGATAACTTGTTTGACAATCCAACAGATCCTTCCTTGCCAAGCTCTTCAGACGAGTTCAATTTTTCTTCTCCCACAATGGGATTTGTAGATCCGGCGGCAGGAATGGCGGCGGCATCTGGCATTTTGGCTGGGTTAGCAGGTCTATCAGGAGGGGTATCCCGTAATCCCTCATCGCTTTCGACTGAGGAGACAACTCCTCCAGATCTGGCAGATGTTTCAGACATGAGTGATGCGCCTGCTCAGGACGCGCTGAACTTGAATGATCCCGTAATATCAGAACCAACAATATCAGAACAAACAATAGTAAGCGGTCAGTTTAAGTCTCCCAAAGTGGCGAACGCTGTGATGGACGCGATCGCCAAAACCCTAGGCTATCGGTGCAAAAGCATCCGCATTGAGATTGAATTGGATGACAGCAGCCTCACCCAGTCCTATCAAGATTGGTTAGATCAATGTAGTGACCTCTAGATTTCGTTCTAGGATCTGAAGACAGTTCTCTTAGGTTTACAGATGGCTGAAAACATTGACCGCGCCATGATGCAGCGTTGCTTAAACTTGGCACGGCAAGCAGCAGGCAAAACTGCC
Source organism: Leptolyngbya sp. (assembly GCA_003249025.1). Taxonomy (GTDB): domain Bacteria; phylum Cyanobacteriota; class Cyanobacteriia; order Leptolyngbyales; family Leptolyngbyaceae; genus ULC077BIN1. The sequence continues at coordinate 14,278 of QBMH01000115.1, forward strand.
CCTAATCCGCTAGTGGGCTGCGTGATTGTGAATGACGGCGAGATCGTGGGGGAAGGCTTTCATCCTAAGGCAGGTGAACCTCATGCGGAAGTGTTTGCACTGCGGCAGGCAGGCGATCGCGCTAAAGGTGCAACCCTGTATGTCAATCTGGAACCTTGCAACCATCAAGGACGTACCCCACCCTGCTCAGACGCAGTGATTGCTGCTGGAATCGAGCGCGTTGTAATTGGCATGATTGATCCCAACCCTAAAGTTGCAGGTACAGGCAGCGATCGCCTTAAACAGGCTGGCATTGAAGTCTCAATTGGCATTGAAGAAATTGCCTGTCAAACCTTAAACGAAGCCTTTGTGCATCGCATTTTGCACCACCGACCCTTTGGCATTTTGAAATATGCCATGACCCTAGATGGCAAAATTGCCGCTGTGAGTCGCCATAGCGCCTGGGTCACCAGTGAAGCGGCTCGTGGCGAAGTTCATCAACTGCGGGCAACCTGCGATGCTGTGATTGTTGGGGGCAACACCGTGCGCGAGGATGATCCCTTACTCACCAGTCGCCAACCGGGTCAAACCCCACTACGAGTAATTATGAGTCGCACGCTGGATCTCCCAGCGTCTGCCAATGTGTGGAATACCAACGTTGCATCTACTCTGGTCTTTACTCAAGTGGGCGTTCAACCTGCGTTCCAAGCTGAATTGAAACAGCGTGGTGTGGAAGTGGTAGAACTAGAACCCCTCACCCCTGGTACTGTTATGGCACATCTCTACGATCGCGGATTTTTAACGGTGCTATGGGAATGTGGTGGCACTTTGGCAGCCCGTGCGATCGCCGAAGGGGCTGTGCAAAAAGTCCTTGCTTTTATTGCCCCCAAAATCATCGGCGGGGTTGCTGCTCCATCTCCTGTAGGTGATTTAGGACTTAAAAAGATGACTGAAGCCCTCACCCTCGCTCAAGTAAGCTGGCGCGCGATCGGGTCAGATTTACTGATTGAAGGATACTTGCCTGAAGACAAAATTAGACTTTCGCCACGCTAATCCACAGTACCTAGGGCAATCGCATCTAATTTGAGTATGGGAACGAGGCAGAAGTGAGAGATTAGG
>QBMH01000116.1 GCA_003249025.1 Leptolyngbya sp.
ATCAAGTCATCGTCTGGATTGCTCGATTAGGCGGTTTCTTGGCTCGTAAAGGCGATGGAGAACCCGGATTGAAAACTCTTTGGCGGGGAATTGGCGTTCTCCATCATTTACTCGAAGGAGCGCAACTTGCTGCCAAAACCTAAGCTCTGTCGGCTTTCTGCCGAGTTTTGCCTAATGGATAGCCATCAAAGAGGGGGATTGCCTCCCCCTCTCACTTGTTAAGCGATGAGAACTTGGTGGCTGGGGAATCAAGTCTATGTGGCAACCACCGTGGCAGCAGGCTGTATTTTAGGAGCCGAGTTGTCCCCCACCGCAGGAACCGAAGACTTGCAAGCAGCTTATGGAGTGTTTGCTCAAGAAGTGAGTCAACTCAATCAGGACTACCAGCCTCAAACCGTCAATACCGACGGGTGGGATGCCACAAAAGCGGTATGGAACAACCTGTTTCCAGACGTGAGCTTGATCCTATGCTTTTTGCATAGCGTGCTGGCAATTGGGCAACGCTGCCGCTCCCAAAGGGCGTTGTGGCAGGCGTTGAGCGACAAGCTCTGGGACATGTATCATGCCGCTGATGCGCCAGGATTTATTGAACGCCTCAGACACCTGCAAGCCTAGGCAATCTACCAAACCTTGCCAGAGACAATGCTGACGAAAATCCTCAATCTTTCCGTCAAAGCTTCCCAATTCACCATCGCCTATGACTTTCCCGCAGCCCATCGGTCCAGCAACATGCCGGACCGCTTGATGAATTACCAGGATCGTATCCTGGACTCAATGCAGTATTTTCATGGACATCAAGACTCTGCCAATCTGGCGCTGCGGGCAATGGCGATGCTGTGGAACTTTCATCCTTATGCTCGTCGTTCTCAACCCACTCCCACTGCTACCGTTTCGCCTTTTGAGGAACTCAACGCTTTCTACTATCACCCCAATTGGTTACGTAATTTCTTGATTGCCTCTTCAATCAATGGCAGAGGTGGAGGAAAATTCAGAAAACACACAATCAGTCAGAACTAGTGATATTGATCTAGATGCAAAGACTGTGACTATAGAGCCTGTTTTGGATCTTTTGTGAAACTGTTACTATCAGGGCGTTTCAGCAAAAGCGGTTAATTTACCGAAAACGGCTCCTGTTAAGGTTTGTAGGCTAGATAGTCGTCCCTGAAAAACCTAGTGAACCCCTTCAGGGCAGGGCTTTTAGCCCCAAAAGAGTGGTTAGAAATCGCAAGAAACCGTGCAAACCCTTGCAAATTCTGGGAGAATCCCTAAATTTGAAGGAGGCTCAAACCCCTATTTTCTGGGGCTACTCAAATTCGAGTCTGCCGAAATTGGTCACTGAAACTCTTCTGCTATGCCAGTTGATGCTCAGGCACCCCAAAATTGAGGGAGTTCTTCAGGTTTGACTAGATATCAAATGGGTTCTATAGAGGCAAAAGCATCAGAGGAAACCTTTAAGCAACTGGTCGAAGCGGCAGGTCATTCTATTCGATGGTAGATACTGCCCCATTTGATTGCTGGTGCTTTACCTCCAACCAACAACTCAACGCATGAGCGCCAGCCAAGTTTCTGCGCCAACCACTCCATCTGAGGCAAGGCTAAACTTCGTTTGAGCCGCTTTCACGGCAGCTTGAGTTTCTGCACCAAACACGCCATCTGCTGAGCTTTTCAAAAAGCCTAAGGCTTTTAAGCGTTCTTGCAATCCAGTCACGGCTGAGCCTTGCATTCCGATTCGCAAAATAGGCAAGGTAACCAGTTCTTGCTTGGCGGTTGATGCACTGGAGGCGGAGGGTTTTGCTGCGGTGGTTTTGGCGGGGGCTGAGGCGGTTGGCGGCTTAGCAGGAGTTTGAGGCTTGGTTTGAGATCCAGAGGGAATTGGGAATGAGTCCGAAGGTTTGGAAGAGGCAGTAGCGGTGGTGCCAGGTGCAGTGCCGGCGACTGTGGGTGGGGGTGGTAGTAAACGATTCCAGGTTTCCAAACCCACTACGCCATCGGCAGGCAATCCGGCGGCTTTCTGAAATTTGGTGACCGCGATCGCGGTGGCTGGATCATACGATCCGCTCATTGATCCTGTGTAGTAGCCCAGTAGCTTAAGAACCCCTTGCAGTTCAACCACCTCTGCTCCTTGGCTCCCTGTTTTAAGTAGCGATCGGCTGGGAGTTTTTGCACCCATACCAGAATCACCTGTTGACGGTGTGTTAGCAGCAGGTATTCTAGGCGTTTGGCTAAAAGTCGGGGTTGCGATCGCCAGACCATACCAGCTTCCTACTCCCACAGCGATCGACGCCAAAGAACAGAATCGCCGAAGTTCTACGTGCCGTAGCATTTTGTGAATACCAACCATAGAGGAAATTTCAAGTTGATCAATCGGGCTGGTTTATCACCAGGAAATCAAGTTAGGAAAAGTAGCTTTCGCCAGACGAGTTTAACCTACTAGATGGAGCATCGTGTGCCATCAACCTTGATATTTAGCGCTACTATACAAAACCAGAGTCAGAATTCAAAGCGAAAGTTGCTCAAAATCTGTGAAATATTCACTCTTCAGTCGGTTTCAGGGATGCTTCCTGGGTATGGCAATGGGAGAAAGCTTAGAGGTTGAGGCAAACGGCTTGTCGCCTCATCGTTGCAATCCAAGGAAAGCTGCTGCTGGTTCTCGGCTTTCATGGACTGCTATGGCAATTTCGCAAGGAGAAAGGCTAGCGGAGGCAGCGCAGTCGGTTGTTGAGTCAGAATTGTTACCAGACCCTTTAGCGGGAAAACTGACAGATGGATTATCCGCTGGAGAGCTTGCGATCGCCACCCTACCGATCGTGCTGTTTTATCATGATAATTTGACACAGCAACGCCATTATTTAGCCGCAACAGTGGCGGCATGGGGCGGAGATGAAAGACTATCGGATGCCGTGATTGTGTTTGGCTACGCGATCGCCCAGGCGATCAAAGAGCAACTGACTCCATCCCATTTGATCGCTCAAATCTTGACCTATCTTCACGTTTCATTACCTGAGTCAGCAGTCCGCTCAGCCGATCTGATTCATTGCCTAGAAACCTTAAAAAGGCTAGTAGCGCAAGGCTCAGACTTACAAAGTGCGATCTCGGTATTTCAGTTGGATACGAAAACCCAACCCATGTCAGTAGAGATTGCGATCGCCCTTTACTGTTTTTTGCAAACTCCAGATAGTATATCTTTGGCACTGATTAGAACGAGGCGGCTGGGAATTAAGCCTGACATCGTAGGAGCGTTGGTGGGTGCTTTGGCTGGAGCATATGTCAGCGAGGCGGGGATTCCCGCAGAGTGGCACAGTGCTTTACAAGATTCATCTATCCCGCCTGAGCGATCGCCTCAGCAAATTCATCGCCTGTCTGCTCAGTTAGTGTCTGTCTGGTCGGGCGTTTATCATACCGCTGTTGTTCAAGCACAGGAATTGCCTGTTGTAACGGTTCCTTGGGTTGTTCGTTCGCGCTAAATTGAGAGACAATTTCCTGTAATTCGTTGTGTTTCTTATAATTGAGGTTGCTTCTAGAATTCTGCTTGAATTTTCACTTAATAATCTGAGTTTCTTGCCTACTCTACGTTCTTGCCTAATTTATAATCACGCTTCTATTTTCTGAGGGATTCGTGTCAAGTGATGAAAGTCCTTCAATCACTGGTGCATCGATTGGAACAAGCTCATCTACTGGACAATTTTCGTCCATTGGGTAATTATTCCAACGTTTTTCATCAGGCAGTTCGTTCCCATCAAGATGCACTCAATACTTCTGAGAGCCGACGATCGCAGCCCTCTATCGTTGATGCAGAGGCAAACCACCAGGTCATTCCAGCTACCCACTGTTCACCCCCTATTAAACAAAATACTAAACGAAGCTTGCTCAAGCAGGCAGGGCGATCTCCGCTCGTTTTAGGCATTGCCATTATTTCCTTAACCAGTGCCTTTGGCTATCGCTTCTATAACGCGCCTAAGTTAGACATTGGCAAAGCGGCTCCCCAAACTCTTTACGCTCCGGTATCAGCCAATGTGGTAGATAACAGCGCCACGGATCTGAATCGGAGCGCGGCTCGAAAAGATACGCTATCTGTTCTAATGCTGGATCAAGCCGTCAACCAAACGGTGATGAAATCGCTGCAACAACAGCTTCAACAGGGGAACGATCTGCGCCAAACTGCGGGAGCTTTCCCCTACATTCGCACTAGCGCCCTGACGCTGTTTACCCAAGCCTACCTGCGGAAATTGCCGGAATCGCAGTGGCAAGCGCTATTAATTGAGGCAGATCGCGGCTTTTCTCAAAATCGGTCTGTCCCCAACTTAAAGCCTGCAATTCCTGTGGCTCCTCCAACAGATGCAGCCGACCAGAAGGCGATCGCAGAACTCCGCAACTATCGCCGTTCTGTGGACATGAGTAGCTACTTGAAGCTGATTCAATCGGTCAACGAGTCTCAATTGAAGTATGTTGCGGCTTTGGCATCTTCCACAGAACCGTCCCCCGATTTGCCTAATGCACTAAATGGCATCTTGCTTGATTTGAGTGATGCTGACTGGCAAATTCTGCGATCGCAGACTCCAAAAATTGCTGAGCGGATTTTGGCTCAAGGCATCTCTCCAGGATTGCCATCCACAGTATTAACAGCAGCCGTTAAGCTCCAGGTTAAAGGGGCACTGCCCAGCGCGGCTGAACCGATCGCCAGTGACCTTTTGATCGCTCTGTTGCAGCCCAATCTAGTACAGGATGAGAACCAAACACGAGTGCGCGCAGAGCAAGCTGCCCAAGGCATTCAGCCAGTCATGGTTTCCATTAATCGCGGTGAAAAAATTGTCCGTGCAGGCGACATCATTTCCTCCAAGGAATTTGCCCTGCTGGATCATTTTGGCTTGAGTCGGCGCGGTATTGACTGGTTTGGGCTAGTAGGATTTGGAGCCTTAGTCAGCGGCTCCGTGGTGGTGGTGTGGTTTGTCAAACGCCGATTTCATCCCTCCCTGCGGCGACGAGATGGCGTGTTGCTCTGGCTGCTCAGTTTAAGCACGCCACTGTTGGTTGCGCTTCAGGTGCCATCGGTGAATCTGCCAACCATTGGGCTGTTAGTTGGCGGCTTTTATGGCGCACCGTTGGGGTTAACCGTAGCGGGGTTGCTGGCGCTGCTGGTGAGTGTGGGCATGGAAGTCACTTGGAGTACGTTAATCGCCAGTGCCACGACCGGGTTGCTCTGCGGTTGGCTGGGGGGCAGATTGCGATCGCGCGAAGAACTGGCATTGTTAGGCGTGGGCGTGGGCGCACTCCAAGGACTAATTTACCTGGTGCTTAACGTGGCATCGGGCATTGCCTGGTATACCTTACTGAGCGCTAGCGGCATTCAGGCACTACTAGGGCTGGCATGGGTGATTGTGGCGCTAGGCATTAGCCCCTATTTAGAGCAATTATTTGATTTAGTCACCACTATCCGCCTCGTGGAACTTGCCAATCCCAACCGACCCTTACTCAAACGGCTTGCCTCTGAAGCCCCCGGCACGTTTCAACATACGCTATTTGTGGCAACCTTGGCAGAAGCCGCTGCTCGTGCGCTGGGAAGCAATGTGGAGCTAGTTCGCACAGGAACGCTCTATCATGACATTGGCAAAATGCATGATCCCCAAGGGTTTATTGAAAACCAAATGGGCGCACCGAATAAGCATGACTTGATTGATAATCCCTGGATCAGTGCTGAAATTATCAAAAAGCATGTGACAGAAGGAATTGTGATGGCGCGTAAAGCCCGCTTACCCAAAGCTATCCAGGCATTCATTCCAGAACATCAAGGCACTATGCTAATCGCGTACTTTCATCATCAGGCGCAACAGCAGGTAGAACAGCAATTAAACTCTGATGGCAGCATTCTTAGCTTGAATGATGCCGATTTTCGCTACGACGGTCCGATCCCTCAATCGCGTGAAACGGGAATTGTCATGCTGGCAGATTCCTGTGAGGCAGCACTGCGATCGCTGAAAGATGCCACTCCAGAAGAAGCTCTTGCCATGATCAACAAAATTCTGCGCGCCCGTTGGCAAGATCAACAACTTGTTGAATCAGGTCTGACGCGCAATGAAATGACTGAGATCGCCACTATTTTTGTCCAAGTTTGGCAACAGTCCAACCATCAACGCATTGCCTACCCAAAGTTAGCGATCGTGCCGCAAGCCTCACCCTAAAAGTTAGATCTATTGTCTGACCTGTCACTATTATTTTTTAAGCTTCTTCAGCGATTCTGGTTTGTGGGCGGCTTCCTTGCCAGTGTTGTCACTTTCCACTAAATATTCCGAGTTATCTTCGCTTGCCGCAACGTGATGCCCTTTAACATCCATGGGTTCTGTCAACTTTTCCTTCACTGTCCCTTCAATCCTGCCCTAAGAGCTTTTCCACTCAACGCGATCGCCCTTCTTCAGTTCGTCCGTTATGGTTAACACCTCGTTTTCGTTCTGCTCAATTCAAGCTATAAAGTTCACTTGATTACAACCTCCCTCTAAGGTTGTAGTCACTGCTGCCCTCATGCTAACGAGTTGCTTTCTTCCGCACTCCGCACCCCACTTTCATTTACGTTTAGCATCCAGAGCAAACCCTGGGAGTGAGTGAGTGACCGCAACTCGTGGTAGACGATGTTTGAAGCTGCAAAGAATTTCCCAGGAAATAGTGCCTAGTGTTTCTGCCCAATCATCTGCCGAGATAGATTCTTTGCCGTCCTGCCCCAAAAGGGTGACGACATCGCCTTCTTGCAGATTTGGCACCTGGCTTACATCTAGCATGAGTTGATCCATCGTCACGGCTCCGATTTGGGGTACGAGTTGCCCCTGAACGATCGCGCTCATGTGGTTCGACAAATTGCGCGGAATTCCATCTGCGTAGCCAATGCCAACAACTGCGATCGCCGTTTCGCGATCGGCAACAAACCGATGTCCATAGCTGACTCCGGTTCCTGCCTGAATAGTTTTTAGCTGGGTAATGCGCGCCTTCACTTGCAGCACGGGTTTGAGCGCCAGGACAGATTTTAAGTGAGCCGCAGGATACAGTCCGTATAGGGCAAGCCCGACCCGCACCATCTCGTAATGCAAGGTAGCATCGGTTAGGGTGCCAGCGGAGTTTGCCAAGTGAAGTTTGGGCGGGGTAATGCCTGCTGCTTTAATCTGGAAGATCGCGGTTTCAAATCGCTGCCGCTGCTGGTTAACCACCGTTCGATCCAAGCTTTCTGCGGTTGCCAAATGGGAATAGATACTGGCGATCGCCAAGTTTGGTAAGCGATGCACCAATTGAGCAAACTCCGTCGCTGCTTGCCAATCAGTGCCCAAGCGGGACATGCCCGTATCGAGTTTGAGGTGAACAGGCAGCGGTGAGGCATTGGGCAAGTTTGCAATCGTTTCAGCAAACACCAGCGCTTGTTTTGGGGTACAGAGGGTCGGTTGTAAATTCCACCGGGCGATCGCTCGAATTTGTTCTGGTGTATAGGTTGCACCCAAAATCAGAATGGGTGCTTGAATGCCCGACTCTCGCAGTTCAATCCCTTCAGGGATGGTTGCCACGCCTAACCAGGTTGCTCCCGCTTGCAGGGCTGCTTGAGCGATCGCGCTGGAGCCGTGTCCATAGGCATCCGCTTTGACCACCGCCATCAATGCAGTCTGAGGCTGAAGCAGTCGCTTGATTTGCGTGACATTGTGGGCGATCGCCGCCAAATCAATCTCCACCCAGGCTCGTTCTCGCTGCATTTGCGCCAAATTTGAACTTTGCTCCCAACTCAGCATATCTTTCTCCTGATTCACACCAAATCAACCGTCGCATTCAATCTGCTGAAAGCAGGATAGATGCCCTTTGAAAATAGGTCAATTAGGCAGGCTTAAACCCCTAGTAATTTCCCACCCTTCAACCTTAGCTGTGTTAAGATCCATGAAAATCTCTCTAGCCACTGAATCCTGATGAGTAAGGTTCTGGTGCTTAATGCTTCCTACGAACCGCTGAATATTACGACTTGGCGCAGAGCAGTCGTACTATTGCTGAAGGGCAAGGCGGAGCAAGTTGAACATAATGGCAAGTATATTTACTCCGGATTTCCACTGCCCACGGTGATTCGGTTGCGTCATTACGTGCGTGTGCCCTACAAAGAGATTCCACTCACTCGCAAGAATCTCCTACATCGCGATGGGTATTCTTGTCAGTATTGCAGCTACACCGGAGATAGCCTTACGTTAGATCATGTGATCCCGCGATCTCGCGGCGGTGGAGATACTTGGGAGAATATCGTAACAGCTTGTGTGCGCTGCAATGTCAAGAAAGGAAGCCGTACCCCCAAAGAAGCCAGTATGCCGCTCCATGTTACGCCTCAAAAACCTTACAGTGGGCTTTATTTTGAAGTGACTAAGCACGTAAAAAATGGCTTAAACCAGGAGTGGCGTAAGTATGTTATCGGCATGTAATTTATGAAAATAGATTTTCAGCTACTTCAGAGGTATTTCGCCGTTGCCGCGATTATACCCATTCATCTTTTTTACAGGTTGTATTTAGAAGTTGTCAGCTTCAGCAGTTGCTCTAAAAGATAGCACTAAAGATTCATGGAGTTTCCAGGTTTTTTTGCGAAGATCAAAGTATGTGATGCAACCCAGGTTTTTGGTTTATTGAGTTACCGCAATGATTCCATAGGAGGTTTCTAGGAAAAAATACCTCATAGAGGTTCAATTTAGCTGAGATCCAACGCTTCTCCTAGTAACTCAACTGAAAGACTTGTGTTTGTCCGTATTTGTTTGGTTCTATATTGCCATCGCCTTACTATCCTTTACATCCAAAAACTAATTCTGTGACAATTCGCAAAATTACATCTAATAGTGTGTTGACTCCCTCAGACGATGCCCAATCAACGGTTTCCGCAAGGATTCCTGCTGATCCCGTAGAGCCACTGTTGAAATCGCTGCAAGATTCCCCCACTTATCGAACCCAATCGTCTTCCTACGATACCCCGCGATCTCGAGAGCAAATTCAGAAAGTAGAAGTGTTGCAACGATCGCTGGAACGCCATCAAGGGGAACGTCAATTGATTGTGCTGCAAGATTTTCCTGACCCTGATGCGTTGTCTTCTGCATGGACTTACAAACTAATTGCACAAAAGTATGACATTCAGTGCGATATCGTCTACGCTGGCACCTTGAGTCATCAAGAAAATATTGCCTTAGTCAAACTCACTAGCTTACCTGTGCAGCGCTGGGCGTTAAATACTTTAAAGAATCGCAATCTAGCAGCCTATCAAGGGTATGTCTTAATCGATAATCAGGGCACCACCAGCCAGTTAACTCCTTCTTTGGAAGAAGCTGGTATTCCAGCCGTGGTAGTGATTGATCATCACAGCGCCCAGGGCGAGATCAAGGCAGAGTTTGTTGACATCCGCCCCTATACTCGCGCCACTGCCACGATTGTGACTCAATATCTACAAGCGGGGTTGCTGAAGCTAGATAACAACTCTAGCGAACATGTGAAATGTGCTACGGCGTTGATGCATGGGTTGCGATCAGATACCAATGCACTACGACAAGCTCAAGAAGAAGACTTTTTGGCAGCGGCTTATCTGAGTCGATTTTATGATGCTCAATTGCTGAATGCGGTGTTGCAATCTTCCCGCTCGAAGCAAGTGATGGATGTGATCGAGCGATCGCTGAAAAATCGCGTGGTTCAAAACAACTTCTCCATTGCCGGAGTGGGCTATTTGCGATATGACGATCGCGATGCTATTCCCCAAGCCGCCGACTTTCTGGTCACTGAAGAAAATGTGCATACAGCGGTTGTATACGGCATTGTGCATGATGAAGACGAAGACCTGGAACTGGTGATCGGTTCCCTGCGGACGAATAAAATAACCCTTGATCCCGACGAGTTTTTGAAGGAAGCCTTTGGTCACGATTCTCAGGGGCGCTTCTTTGGCGGTGGGCGATCGCAAGCAGGCGGCTTTGAAATTCCTCTTGGCTTTCTCTCTGGCTTTGCCGAAAGTGCCGATTACGCAAAAATGAAGTGGACTGTGTATGACACTCAAGTGAAACAAAAACTGTTGCGGCTGATTAATCCCGATCAACACTATCGCAATGGCATGAGCTAAGGGTTAGGGATCAGGGGCGAGAATGAGGAAAATTTTGAAAAGAAAGAGACCGCTTGTCGGCTAGGAGCTGCTTTATTCAGTAGGTGTATAAAATTAATTGCCACTGGGTTTCGGCTGCGCTCAACCTTCACGGTCGAGGTTGAGCGTAGTCGAAACCTGTCTAGTTGATACACTATTAACCCGCAGATCCCTTAGTACCCACAATGATTGAACTGTATTTAATTCGGCATGGGTTGGCTGGTGAATCTGGCACCTATACCAACGATAATGAGCGTCCGCTCACAGAAGACGGCAAAAAGAAGACCCGTTTGGTTGCCAAACGGCTAATCGGCTTGGGGTTGCAGTTCGATTTGATCCTCACTAGCCCCCTAGTCCGCGCTAAACAAACCGCCGATATTTTGGTGGACGTTGGTTTAAGTACCCAACTGCAAGAAGCGAATTATCTAGCTTCTAATGGAGACATTACAACATGGTTGGCTTGGCTCTCCGCGTGGACACCCGGCAGTCAAGAATGCTTAGCACTGGTTGGGCATGAACCGAGCCTTAGTACTTGGGCAGAGCAGTTAACCTGGGGAGACGTGAAAGGTGCAGTTGAACTGAAAAAAGCAGGAATCATTGGTTTGACCTTACCTGAAACCGGATCTCCGATTGGGCGTAGTACTCTATTTTGGCTAGCTCCACCTCGGTTTCTGTTGGGCTAGCGGCAAATAGGTTTAGGGAAGCTCTGTGTTCCCCAACCAAGAAGACACCAAATCAGACTGGGTTTTTACAGCAAACACTTTGGTAGCGTGATAGCCAACTTTTTCCCGTAGGCGGTAAATCTGTTTTACGTTCAGGTTTAAGGCTTTGGCGATCGCCTCTTGAGATTGTCCCTGTAAATAAAGCCTGAGCCACGCGATCGCGTTGGGGTCTATCTGCTTTTCTAGCAAATACTCTTCAAATCGGCACTGAACCGCATTGCGGGTTTCTTGTTGCTCTTGCAGAGCTTGGGCTTCTTGATATTCTGCCACGGCACGAGAATCGAGCAAACTTACCGAGCCTTCAGTTTCATCGGGTGCAATCTCATGAGACACGAGCCGAATAAAATCATTGGCTGGAACTTGAGTCATGCCGCCTTTTTGGGTGCGGCGCAGATAGTTGACAAAGCGATAGCAAAGCAGCGGTTGGTTGCGAATCGGGCGCAGACAGTATTCCTCTACGCTTGCCAACAGTAAGGCATTTCTCAGGCGTGAGTCTTTGGTACATTGAGCAATCCAGGTGGCCTGCTGTTGCATGTAGCGATCGCCTTGCAGCAGTTCTTGAATGACTTCTTCTAGCACGTCTACGACGCTGCGCTGACGATCGCGAGAAAGAGCAATCCAGGTGCGAATTTTATTGCGAATCAGGAATAGGTTGCTGAGGCGTTGAATCAGCCCTTTATACGCTCTCACGGGTGAAGCATCGAGATACCGCTGCCGCAAAATGCGATAGCGATAGTCCATTGCTTGTTCTGCAATGTGTCGTTGGGTTGGAGTGAGATCGTTTAAGCGAGTGGGGTTTTCTCCAATCAGCCAATGGGCAATGCTGTCACGATTGATAGAGTTTTGTTCGGGCAACTCTGCCTTCAATCGCGATCGCCATGTTTCTAAAAATTCTTCAGCGAGTGTCATTTCGTCAGCTAACATCATAACGTTGCTGTCCTTCGGCTCTAAGTTACCCTCGTTATCGAGTTTGCACTACAACCCCTATCCAACACACTCACCCGCACGGGTAAACTTGAGGATTAAACCGTAGATCAGAACCGTGAACAGCACACTATTGCTTAGTTTGAGTGAATTATCTCCTATCCAGCAGATTAGCTGATAAAAAATAACACTAAGTTGCATTGTACTAACATATTCGACTTCCTCTTAAATATTTCACACCTGCAACAACGCTGCCCGTATTACAGCGAGCGGTTCCTTTTGCTGACATTTTGATGATGCTTCCCTCTAGTTATTCAACGCGATCTTCAGCGTGAAAAATCCCGGCTTCTGGCATCCGGTGATAATCCTGAACAGAAATGCGACGTAGGGCAACCGGGCTGTCCATGGCAACTCAATCGTTTTTTCCACTGTATCGTGTTCCTGTGTCTCGCGTAATTTTGGGTTCAAGTTCTGAAGAGATCAATAATCAGCAAAACTAAAGGATATGGAAAAATGACTCCATCCTCTGATGAAATAAAAAGGCTACCCGTAGTTGTTTGGATACTAATCGCCACTGGAGGGCTTGGCTGTGGATTTATTGCTCTAATGATCATTGCCGTGACCGCCCTTTCCAGTTGTGGGTGTAATGCGACTGAGATAGCATCTAAGCAGTATGTTGGAGCGATGTTGCGGTCAGAGCAGGCGTATTTTCTTGAGTATGGAAAATTTACCCCTTCCCTAAATGAGTTACAAGGTGTTATTCCGTCAGGATCAACCAACTATCGGTATGCCTTAACGCTGCAAGATGGTAGTCCTCAGCCAGTGATGATTACTGCCGTACCCAAGAAACCTGGACTAAAAAGCTATACCGGAGTTGTGTTTGCAAATGGGACTGGTCAAGCAGCCACTTCTATTCAGCAGATATGCGAAACAGATCAGCCATCTCGCACGCCTCCGGTGATGCCTATTGCATCTCAAAATAGTTCTGAACCCATTCGCTGCCCACCTGGTTCTCAAGCAATACTTGAACCTGCGACTGAGGCAGAATCTAAGCAGTATGTTGGAGCGATACTGCGGTCAGAGGAGGCGTATTTTCTTGAGTATGGAAAACTCACCCCTTCCCTGAATGAGTTACAAGTTGGTATTCCGTCAGGATCAACTGACTATCGGTATGCTTTAACGCTGCAAGATGGTAGTCCTCAGGCAGTGATGATTACTGCCGTACCCAAGAAACCTGGACTAAAAAGCTATACCGGAGTTGTGTTTGCAAATGGGACTGGTCAAGCAGCCACTTCTATTCAGCAGATATGCGAAACAGATCAGCCATCTCGCACGCCTCCGGTGATGCCTATTGCATCTCAAAATAGTTCTGAACCCATTCGCTGCCCACCTGGTTCTCAAGCAATACTTGAACCTGCGACTGAGGCAGAATCTAAGCAGTATGTTGGAGCGATACTGCGGTCAGAGGAGGCGTATTTTCTTGAGTATGGAAAACTCACCCCTTCCCTGAATGAGTTACAAGTTGGTATTCCGTCAGGATCAACTGACTATCGGTATGCTTTAACGCTGCAAGATGGTAGTCCTCAGGCAGTGATGATTACTGCCGTACCCAAGAAACCTGGACTAAAAAGCTATACCGGAGTTGTGTTTGTAAATGGGACTGGTCAAGCAGACATGACTGGCATGAATGTTGGGCAGCAGATATGCGAAACAAAGCAGCCATCTCCCACGCCTCCGGTGATGCCTATTGCACCTCAAAATATTTCTGAACCCATTCCCTGCCCACCTGGTTCTCAAGAAATACGTTAGACAGTAATTCAACAAATAAGCATCGATGGCACAGCGATCGCTCCTGTTACAAAGCGATCGCTCCTCTTGAGCTTATGCCTGAGCGACAGGTTCCTTCGCTAAGAACTTCTCTAGTTCCGTCAGAGCATCGGCATCAACTTTAGTTTGCATAGGGCAGAACTTGGGACCGCACATGGAACAAAACTCCGCCGTCTTATAAATATCGGCGGGTAGCGTTTCATCGTGATATTCCTTTGCCCGTTCTGGATCAAGGGATAGCTCAAATTGGCGGTTCCAGTCGAAATTGTATCGAGCCGCAGACAGTTCATCATCGCGATCGCGCGCACCCGGTCGGTGACGCGCAATATCCGCTGCATGAGCCGCAATTTTGTAAGCGATCAGCCCATTCCGCACATCCTCCGCATTGGGCAAACCCAAATGCTCTTTCGGGGTGACATAGCACAGCATTGCCGTACCATACCAACCCGCCATCGCTGCCCCAATCGCGCTAGTAATGTGATCATATCCCGGCGCAATATCTGTCACCAACGGACCTAGCACATAGAACGGCGCTTCCGAGCATTCCTCCATCTGCTTCCGCACATTGAACTCAATTTGATCCATCGGCACATGACCCGGCCCTTCCACCATCACCTGCACATCCTGTTCCCAGGCTTTGCGGGTTAGTTGTCCCAAGGTTTTCAGTTCCGCTAGCTGCGCTTCATCGGAAGCATCATGTTGACAGCCGGGACGCAGGGAATCGCCCAAGCTAAACGACACATCGTACCTTTTGAAAATTTCGATAATGTCATCAAAGTGGGTATACAGCGGGTTTTGCTTATGGTGATGCAGCATCCAACGCGCCAGAATTCCCCCACCACGAGAAACAATTCCTGTAATCCGGTTGCGGACTAAGGGCAAATGCTCAATCAAAATGCCCGCGTGAATCGTTTGATAATCCACGCCTTGCTGGGCATGTTTTTCGATGATATGTAGAAAATCATCCGCAGTCAGGGTTTCAATATTGCCATGAACGCTTTCCAACGCCTGATAAATCGGCACCGTGCCAATGGGCACCGAAGAGGCATTGATAATCGTCGTGCGAATTTCATCCAGGTTACCGCCGCCCGTGGACAAATCCATCACCGTGTCGGCACCATACTTGATGGCGAGATGCAGTTTTGCCACTTCTTCATCCATGTTGGACGAATTGGGAGATGCACCCAAGTTGGCATTCACCTTACATTTAGATGCAATCCCGATCGCCATCGGTTCCAAATTGGGGTGATTGATGTTGGCGGGAATAATCATCCGTCCCCGTGCCACTTCCGCCCGAATCAGTTCAGCAGGGAGCTTTTCCCGCTGTGCCACATAGCTCATTTCTTCCGTAATCACGCCTTGACGCGCATAGTGCATTTGAGATACGTTGCTCTGTCCGCGACGTTTAGCGATCCATTCTGTCCGCATAATTTTGGTTCCTCTAAATAACAGCTTCCCTCCGCCGGTATAATCCGGTCTCAGGTTCTCAGGGTGTATTCTCAGCCTGAAAACTCAGGCACCCCTAGCGTTGATGGCTTAAAGCATAGCATTTCAGATTTAGAGGAATAACCAAGGTTTCAAAAGGTTGAAGATTTGCGTTCAGTTTTGGTCTTTTAATCAGCAAGAAGACTAAATCACATCTCACTGAGGGACTGCCAGACGATATTCTGCAAGCACTTGATCGACGGTTGGGTTCGCTTTGCCGGTAATGTTCTAGGTTTGTTGTTTTCCATCAGAGAAACTGGTTTGATGGAGAGGTTG
>QBMH01000117.1 GCA_003249025.1 Leptolyngbya sp.
GATGGCAGATTATGCAGTTGACCAATTTCGGGCGGTAAGTGCGTCAGTTGGTTTTCATGTAGATCAAGCGATTGCAGGTTATGCAGTTGCCCAATTTCGGGCGGTAAGTGCGTCAGTTTGTTGGACCATAGATCAAGCGATTGCAGCTTATGCAGTTGCCCAATTTCGGGTGGTAAGCGCGTCAGTTTGTTGTGCGATAGATCAAGCGATTGCAGGTTATGCAGTTGACCAATTTCGGGCGGTAAGTGAGTCAGTTTGTTCTGCTGTAGAACAAGCCTTATCAGATTATGCAGTTGACCAATTTCGGGCGGTAAGTGCGTCAGTTTAGAGGAACGTAGAGCAAGCGATTGCAGGTTATGCAGTTGACCAATTTCGGGCGGTAAGTGCGTCAGTTGATAGGAACGTAAAGCAAGCGATTGCAGGTTATGCAGTTGCCCAATTTCGGGCGGTAAATGCGTCAGTTTGTTCTGCTGTAGAACAAGCGATTGCAGGTTATGCAGTTGCCCAATTTCGGGTGGTAAATGCGTCAGTTCATTGTGAGGTAGTTCAAGCCTTTCTGCGCTTAGAGAATTGAGAATCTTCTGACGCACTCGTTCGAACGCCAGCGTGGCTTCAGCGTCCATCTGTACAGGCTGCATCGCCTCTGGCAGCGCTGCAACGGCTGGCTCAGGAAGCGTTTCAATCCGTGGGACTGCCTCTGGCAAGAGTAGCGGCTCGTCGCTCATCGGCTCCGGTTGGGTCATCTCTGGCAGCGCTTCTCCGTCAGGCTCCAATCTCGTTGCCATCAGAGGAACCCCATCCGGCAAGGGTAGCGGCTCACTGGTCTTGATCGAGCGTGCCGCAGTCCTGACCCCAGGAGGAGGAGTCACCAGAACGCGGGAAGCCTGCTCATCCGCCGCGATCGAACCATAGACCTGGTAGATCTCCTCAGCCGTCAGTGCCCGTTCGTAGAGGCGAACATCACTCAGCTCTCCCCCAAAGAAACCGCCATCTGCATCGGATCGCCGCCCCAGCGTCAGGGGAAACTCATTACTCAACGACCCAGCATGATGAGTCACAGAAAACGGGCTGCCCACCGCTTGCCCATCGATATACCAGCGCCCCCCCGCCGCTTGATCGCGATTGATCGTAATGGCGAGATGATGCCAGTTGCCATCGACTGGGGCTTGCCGCCCAGAAGTCACCAGCAGAAAATTCAACCAGTTGCCATCGGCGATCTGAAATCCTAGCTGCCCGTTGTACAAGAAAAGGCTCCAGCCCCGAACCGGGCCAGAGGTTTCCATGCGCTTGTCGAGCAAGACTTCAGTATCCCTAAGGTAGCCGCTTGTCTTCGCCCACAGACAAATCGAAAAGTCGCCCGTTCCCACATTCGGTGCATCGGGTATGGCAGCATAGGCTCCCCGTGGAAAAAAGAGACTGCGGCTTGGTCCTAGTCGATCGCCCTGGAGATGGGTACGACGCTCTGCGCCCGTCACGACACCGTTGGACTGACCCAGGCGATCGGACACCTTGCCATCCCCATCGCCCAGCGGCCACCAGCCCATCAGTCCCGACAGTTCAGAGGTTGTCATGCTCAGTGCTTTCCTTTTTAGATAACTCGATCGCGAACAACTCAAGCTTCTTGGAGCGAGAGAGAAGGCAGAAACCTGGTCTAACCCCTGATTCGTAGCCCGTGGAGATTGTCATACTTTTTGACTGCCGCGTGACGAAGCCCCTAAGGACGACTAGCGGGAAGAGGAGAATCTTTGAATGCAGCTTGCCATTCCCCTAGCATTTCAAGTGACTCAACCCGATTGCCTGGAAATCCCAGTATCTCGAAGTAGTAGTAGGTATCAGATGCCCCCTGCTCCACTAATTCTTGAATCTCCTGGAGTTGAGAGCAAGCTAAATCAAGGTCAGCGTTGGGTGCTGTTTCTGCCCAACTCCGAATCAAGTTGGCATTGATGTCAAAAGCTGCGATGCCGCAGCACCCAGCATCGCAGAACACCTCACAAGAATACATACCTGCCCGAAGCGGCTCTGGAATCTTGATTTCAATCATTATTATGTTTCGACTGTAGAAGTTAATCAGTTGCTTCTTAAATGAGCTTCTTCAACTTTCGTAGTTGCCCGATTGCTGATGCCAATTTAGTAATATTCCTACCTTCATCAATCTTCGCCACTATGTCAATCCGCTACATATCGCCAGCCCTGCGGTTCATACTCGCGCTGAATCCGTACCTGCCAGTTGCCCTGGGGAATGGCGATCGGGTGGTGTTCCTCATGGGTCAGCAATGCTGTGGGCGACAGCACCTTCAGGTACAGCGTCCCCTCCCGCTCATACAGTTCCGCTTCACCCTGACTGATGCGATGCCGATGCCCCGTCACCTCGCCTTCTGCCAGAGTCAAATGCTCAAGCTTGGCTCCGCTCACTGCCTGAGCTTGAGGGATCAAAATCACGTCGCCTTGCCGTAGGGGTTGCATGGTCTACTCCTGGGTATGGAACTGTTGTGGAGGGCTACACGAGTCAGTACTGCTCGAGCGATCTCACCTATGCAACTATTGTGGGCAGTGGATCGGCGAAGTAGTGTGATAGGGATCGGATTGAGCAGTGATGTCGGTCTCTAGTTCGCTCGTGGCGTTGCAGTTCCTGCCCCTGATTTGCCCCATACGGGGATAGAAGTTGCAGCAGGTCAAAGCGGGATTTGTGCCGGGGTGATCGAGGGACTGGGCGCGATCGTGCTTTCCGTCGTCTCCTGGCTGGTCAACTGGGGCTTGCAAATCGTCAAGCCATCCTAGTCCTCCATGGCATAGATAGTATTGGCATTGCTAAATCCAGGACTAACCCTACAAATTGAATGTTTAAGATGTAGTGCTGTCAGAAAACTATGGCTTGATATCAATTTCAGCATCGGCTGGCATTCCAGGTTTAGCGTAACCTTGGGACTGTTCGATCGCTAGCTTGATGCCAAAAACTTGACGCACTCGGTCTTTTTGAAAGTAGATGTTTTCGGGGGTGAAGGAGGCTTTGGGATCGATCGCGCTCACCTTGGCTCTTAGCGGTTGCTTCAGGTTGGAATCGAGAAACACCCGTGCGGGTTTGCCGGGATAAATTTTGCCCACATCGCCCTCTGGCACGTACCCACGCAGGTAAACTGCTTGGGGATTGAGTACTGTTAGCAGGGTTTTACCCGTGGCAACAATAGCTCCTGGCTCCAACGGGCGGTTTTGGACTACGCCATCAATAGGGCTTCTCACCTTAAAAGAATCGAGTCGTTTTTGAAGCTGACTTTGGGCGGCTTGAGCATTTTTGACTTTTGCCTCAGCAGCGGCTAGTTTGGCGGCTGCTTGCTGCTTTTGCTGCTGGTAAGCGCTGAGTTGGCTGTTGCGAATGGTGGGGTTAAGCGTGCTGGATTGAGATTGGGTGAGGCTGCCCTGGGATGCGGCAAGCTGTTCTTTAGTAGCTTGGACGGCTGCAATTCGGGCGGTGAAAGTAGCACGGGCAGTATCAAGAGTGGCTTGGGTGGTGTCTGCATTGGTTTGTGCTTGATCAAACTGCTGGCGGTTGATCGCGCCCTGGGCAACTAGATCTGCATAGCGATCGCGATCTACCTGCGCCAGTTTCAATCTCGCTTCTGCCTGTTTAATTCCTGCTTGGGCTTCTGCCACCTGTGCTTGGGCTTGGGCAACTTGCGCTTTTGTCGCGGAAACTGTGGAAACCGATTGATTGACTCGTCCGCGAGATTCGTTCTGCGCCTGGATTACCGTTGCTTCTGCTTCTTGAATGCGGCTGTTGGCAACTTGGATGTCTAGCTTTGCTTGGGCGGCATCTTGCTTAGCAGCGGCAACCTGGGCGATCGCCCCTTGCAATTGCGCGTTGACTTCTTCATCCACAATTTCCGCCACGACCTGTCCCGCCTTCACGGAGTCACCCTCACGCACCAAAATTGCAGCAATCCGTCCGCCTGTTTTAGCGCCAATGTCCGTTTCGTCGGCTTCAATCCGTCCGCTGACGTGCAGCACGTTGGATGGCGGAGGCGGTACTAGAAGTTTCCAACCTAAAAAGCTAGCTACGGCAACTCCAGCGATCGCCAGCAAAACTTTGGGATTCGGCTTGCGTTTGACGCTGACCGCTGCCACTTCAGGAAGAGAAGACGTTGACGTTGCCATGGTCGTCACCTTGAGAGCAAAAGTAATTGGAATTACATTCATCATACTAGACAGTCTAGTATGATACAAGAGAAGTAAAACATTGAACTCTGACTTCGGATCACTGGGGCAATATGTCCAAATTAGTTCCTTCAACTGAGATTGTTCTCCCGAAAAAGGCTGATCTTCCTAGCTATACGCCGAAGCAGGAAGCCATTTTGCAGGGAGCCGTGCAGGTGTTTTTGCGCTGCGGCTATGCGGGCACCAGTATGGATCGGGTTGCGGCTGAAGCTGGCGTGTCTAAGCAGACGATTTACAGCCACTTTCAGGATAAAGAAGGGTTATTTACAGCCTTGATGGAGCGGATGACCATTCGTCGATTTCAGGCACTATTCCACACAGAAACTCTGTGCGGAGAGCCAGAAGCGTTGCTGCGCCAGTTTGCTGAAACTTATCTAACTAAAATTGCCGATGAAGAATACCTGGCGCTGTTTCAACTGATCATTGGAGAATCTGCCCGGTTTCCAGAGCTTGCCAAACTCTATGGGCGCACCGTGATTCAACAAGGGCGACACTTGATGAGCGACTATTTTCACCGCCACCCAGAGCTAGGGTTTACTGATCCCGAAGCGATCGCCCATATTTTCGTCGGCTCCTTGGTTTCCTACGTCGTGGCGCAAGAAATTTTCTACGGCAACGAAACCAGTCCTCTATCCCGCGATCGCCTGATCGAAAACTTACTCGACTTAGTGTTGCATCGTTAAAAAGCTAAAAGCTAATAGTCAATCGCTATTAGCTTTTAGGTAAAAATTATCGTTCAGCCAAGAGGGTGTAGATATCTCGTTTCACTTGGTCTAGCAAATCGCGGACTCGATTCATGCGCTCTACATCGCCACTCCGCGCCACTTGAGCTACCACCGCCGCCAACTCCGTCGCCGTATTTCGCAATTCCATAAATGCTTGAGACTTGCCTGCCGCAGCCTCTCTTGCAGGATTGGAACCGATATCTTGTTGGTCACGTTCGGCTAAAAGCTGCCGCCCGCTGTCGGTGATGGTGTAAACGCGCTTGCCACCTTCTGGTTCACTGGTCAAAAAGCCGCCTTCTTCTAGCATTTGCAGCGTGGGATAGACCGAACCCGGACTGAGGCGACGAAAGCCGCCATGTCGAGTTTCCATCTCTTTGATCAGGTCGTAGCCGTGGCTCGGATGGTCAGATAGCAACTCCAACAAAATGAACTTGACATCACCCCGACGAACGCGCATGTCGTCTGGGCGATCGCCCAAAAAATCCTCATCTCGCTGCCGTCCGTGATGCTTGCCAAATGGGCGATCGCGAAATTTGCCATGACAAAAGCGATGACTCACTGCCACTGGCTCAAACCCGACTTCTGCCCAGATGGGCATTGCCATATAGTTCCGAAAACTTCTCATTATTTATCAATCCAAAATCAACTGTTTTCAGTATAGCGATATATCGCGATATATCGCGATATATCGCGACAGGTGAAACTTTAACGGAATATTGGTTGCTGTAAATTTTCTGTTGTATGGCATCTTGTGTAGAGACTCTGCAAGTCACCGAAGAAATTACAGTTGGAAAAATTATGGCGCACGATGTTCACGCGATCGCGGCTCAATATGCCAGTCAATATAAAAATGCTCTGCTCAACGATGTCCTTCCCTTTTGGCAAAACCACTCGCTTGATCAGGAACAGGGCGGCTACTTCACCTGCCTCGATCGCGCAGGCAACGTTTACGACACCGACAAATTTATCTGGCTGCAAAATCGCCAACTGTGGATTTTTTCCACTCTATACAATCAGCTAGAAAATCGAGCAGACTGGCTCGACATTGCCACTCACGGCGCTCAATTTCTGGCTCAACACGGCAGAGATGCAGAGGGCAACTGGTACTTTGCCCTCGATCGCGTCGGCAATCCTTTAATTCAGCCCTACAACATCTTCTCTGATTGTTTCGCTGCCATGGCATTCAGCAAATATGCTTTAGCGTCAGGCGAAGAGTGGGCAAAAGAAATCGCACTTCAGGCGTATAACAACGTGTTGCGCCGAAAAGTCAATCCCAAAGGCAAGTACACCAAAGCCTATCCCGGCACTCGTCCCATGAAAGCGCTGGCAGTACCGATGATTTTAGCTAACCTGTCGCTGGAAATGGAGTGGCTACTACCTAATGATCAACTAGAACAGGTTTTGGCTGCCACAGTGCAAGAAGTGATGACCGATTTTTTGGATCAAGAGAGTGGCTTGATGATGGAAAATGTTGCCCCCGATGGTTCCCTAGTGGATTGCTTTGAAGGACGGTTACTCAACCCTGGTCATGGAATTGAGGCGATGTGGTTCATTATGGATATCGCCCAACGTCGTAATGACTCATCAACCATTCAGCAAGCTGTGGATGTCATCTTGAATATTCTCAACGTTGCTTGGGATCAAACCTATGGCGGACTCTATTACTTCATGGATTCTCAAGGGCATCCACCCCAACAGTTGGAATGGGATCAAAAACTGTGGTGGGTGCATTTAGAGGCACTGGTGGCGCTGGCAATGGGGTATCGACTCACCCAAAACGAAGCCTGCTGGACATGGTATCAAACCCTGCATGACTACACTTGGTCACACTTTGCTGACCCAGAGTATGGCGAGTGGTTTGGCTATCTCAATCGGCGGGGAGAAGTGCTGCTGAATTTGAAAGGCGGCAAATGGAAGGGTTGCTTTCACGTCCCACGAGCGTTGTACTTGTGTTGGCAGCAGTTTGAAGCAATAAAAGAAATGGATTAAGTTAGCAACTCAATTACATGAACGACACAACATAATCTCCTGAAGAACTCACTTTTGACTATGCACAAGCAATGCTTAAAATGGGCTGATTTTGATGCCAAGAAAGCGATCGAGTAATTGCTTTCTCCAGATCAATCGCACTGCCAATGCCCAAATTAAGGCAACTAATCCAATTCCTAAATAGTGAATTAATTCAAGCGGATAGAGTTCAAAAAAGTTACGCAGAATGGGAACTGCCAGAATCAATACATAAAGCAATAAAACCAGACCCGCAAGAACCAGATAACGGCGATCGCGACTGAGCGACGCACCCCCAACCCAAGCGGCAGAAGGCGGCTTCAGGAATG
Source organism: Leptolyngbya sp. (assembly GCA_003249025.1). Taxonomy (GTDB): domain Bacteria; phylum Cyanobacteriota; class Cyanobacteriia; order Leptolyngbyales; family Leptolyngbyaceae; genus ULC077BIN1. Next base: position 7,271 of record QBMH01000117.1, read on the forward strand.
GCAGCAGAAATAATCCGCCAAACACTTGCATGGTGATCATGGCAGTTTCTGCTACCCGTTGCGCTCTAGCGATCGCCTCAAAGGTGATCCGGCGACCGAGTTCCTCAAACGGAATTTGACCGCTAAGCCAATCTAAAACAGGGGTAATATTTTGCGCCAGAAAGTAGAGATAGACCAGAATGCTGGCTAGAGAAAGGGTGAGCGTGGCGGGTATGACAAAATGTAGAAACGAGTTGCCCTGAATGCCTCTAGGCTTGTCTGGTTTTGCCCATAAGGTGACAAAGAATGGTGGAATTCCCACAGTGAGAAACGTGGCGATCGTGCCTGTTTTAATCCCAAACGGGAACGACAGCGTAATCATGCCAATGGCAATGATCGCCAGAATAAACGAAAAAATCCGCACCATAAACAGTTTGCTGATATCGGCAACCCCGTTACGAATTCGTTGCCCTTCGAGAAAGATTTTGGGCAGCGACCCAAAGGCATCCTTGAGCAACACAATATCAGCAACCCCGCGAGTCGCCTGACTGCCGCTTTCCATAGCAATGCCCACATTCGCCTGTTTGAGTGACAGCACATCATTCACGCCATCGCCCATCATGGCGACATAGTGATTGCGAGATTGAAGGCTTCTAACCAGACGGGCTTTTTGTTCTGGCGTAATCCGTCCAAAAATCGTGCTTTCGTCCGCCGTTTGAGTGAATAGAGCCTCATCCATTGCAGCCAACTCCTGACCCGATACGGCAATAATGTCGTCGCTCAATCCAGCCTGTTTTGCCAATGCCGCCACGGTCGCCGGATTATCGCCCGAAATCACTTTGATCTGAATGCCTGCCTGCCGAAAGTCTGCCAGGGTTTGACGGGCATCCCGGCGCAATTCATCGCCAAAATAAAGAATACCCAAGGGTTGAAGATCGGGGGGCAACAGCGGATTTCCGGTCGCATCTTGTTGAGTTGTCACGGTGGGACTGTGGGCAAATAAGAGAACGCGCAACCCTTGATCTGCGCCCGCTTGAATGGTGGCTTGCAGGTCTGCTGAAAGCGAGATGACCATGCTTAAAATCTCTGGGGCACCCAGGATATACAGACCCGGCTCGTCAGCAAAGGCCATCGCGCTCCATTTGTGGGCTGAAGCAAAGGGTACTTCAGTTTTCAGAGTCCGTTTGGCTGCGGGTAGTGCAGTGGAGATCGCCTCATTGGTCTTATTACTGGTGGCGGCACTGGCAGCATAATCGCCCAAAAGAGCGTCTAGCTTGGCGCGATCGATATCAACAGGATAGACCGTTTGCAATTCAATCCGATTGGCAGTCAGCGTTCCCGTTTTATCCAAACACATCACATCCACATTGCTGATCGATTCCACGGCATTTGCCTGTTGCACCAAGGCGCTCTGTTGAGCAATTCGCACCGCCCCAAAGGTATAAGCGAGGGTAATCATCAAATACAACCCACTGGGCACCAGACCCACAATCACTGCAATGTTTTGGATGCCTGTCGTGATGGAGGTCACCCCCAAGGCGATCCGGAGTGCAGTGATCAAACCCAGGACGATCGCCACACCCAACAACAGGCGAATAATCATGTTGATCCGGTGTTGTAACGGAGTCAGTACCTTCCGAAACTTGCGGGCTTCCGCCGTCATTTTGCTCGCCAAACTATCGGCACCCACTTTTTCGGCTTCATAGCAAGCGATGCCGCTGACGCAAAAGCTGCCGGAATACACCGGGTCACCTGCCTGCTTGGCAATCAAATCGGATTCGCCCGTCAGCAAAGACTCATCTACTTTGATCTCGCCCTCGCCAACCACAGAGCCATCAACGACAATCTGGTCTCCTGGACTGACCAGCAGCACATCGCCCAGGACAATCTGACTCGGATCAATATCCCGTTGTTTTCCTTCACGAATCACGCTGGCTTTGGGTCGTGTAAGCAGAGCGATTTTGTCGAGTTTCTGTTTAGCGCGAATCTCTTGAATCACGTTGACTACGACATTGAGCAAGATGACAAAGGCAAGCACCATGACATCGCTGACCAGCCCCAAAGCAATCAGAACCAGGCTGAGGAAAAAGTACACCCCATTAATGAAGGTGAACAAGTTGGTCCGCAGAATGTCCCAGTAGGTGCGACTGGTTTGCACTGGGATGTCATTTCCTTTTCCAGCCGATCGCCGACTCGCCACTTCGAGATCGCTCAATCCTTGAAGCTGATTAGGAAGCTGACTGGGGGTAGATTGCATGATTTCAAATCAAACTCGTGAACAACGTAACTGTTGGGCGATCGCCCAATTATCGGCGATAGGGTGCTTGCCCCTGAAGGTAATTCACAACCGCAATTCCTAACCAGCCCAACAAACTATAAACAAACATGGCAATCAGTACATTGACATCAAAAATGAAATTGCCGCCGCCTCTCACAGGGCTAACAAACAGCGTTGAAAAGGGCGCAATAAACGGATCTGAGATGTTGTAGATAAATTGAGCAAACTGATTTTCGGTGTTCGCGCCAGCCAATCGCAGAAAAAACCGCATTCCCAGCAAAATTTGCAACGCCCCGACCAAAAGCAGGATCGTATTGCGAAACCAGCCGAACTTTGCTTGGCGGTTGGCTGCTCTTAAGCGCCGTTCTTCCTGCTGGAGGAGAAAGGCTTCTTGATCTGGCATCGGGTCTTGCCGATTCTCAACGTTACGGTCGTAATCGTTTGGGTTGTTATTCATCGCCACTACCTTAGATTGTCGTCAAATCACTTAAGCATTATTAAACCACTCAAGCATCATTAGCCAGGATTACCAAATTTTCTTTCTTTCTGACGACAGGAACACGGATTATTCTCGTTAAAGTAAAGCAAGAAAATATGAAATCGATATAGCCACGATTCTGGGTCAAAATTCGCTGGCAACCTGAATGCGTCCCTGTTTTGCTGCGGCTGCCAAGCGATCGTAATCTTGCTCGGTTTGATCAGCGTAGGCGAAGGCAAATTTTACCAAGGCGTCATCGAGTGCCGCATTTTCACCGATATAGCCTGCTAGCATGGCAGCATCACCCGATTTCGCATGAGCCAGTGCCAATGCCCATCCACATAGCCCACAATAATCTGGCAAGTTCGCTACTTGAAATTTGCCGGGTTCAAGCTTAACGCCCCCTTTCATATCCCGCAACTGGCGGATGTAGTAGTGAATGCCATCCTGTACACCCCAGCCCAAGAAAATGTCAGGTGCGCCCTGGATCAATCGCTGTCCTGTTACAACCCGGTGCCCCTGATGGTCATCCGGTAATCGATAGTTACAAAGGATTTCAGTATGGGGAGCCAATACTGAGGGCTGAGCTTCCTTAATTTGCAAGAATAGGGGATCACTGGCATCGATTCCTTGCAAATAAGCGACCCAGCAGCGAGTCCCGACACTGCCTACCCCTACCACTTTACGGGCAACGTCTAGAATGCGATATCGTGATACCAGAAAGCGGCGGTCTGAACTTAGAGAGCCAAGATAATCCTGGATTAGCTGCTTAATCGTCTCAACACTGGCTTCTTGACCGCGAATCGTTTGTGCCCGGATGACGAGAGGAGGTGCTTCGACAATGTGCTGCTGATTATCAATCAGGTCAGTCATTTTTTCTAGCACTTGGAGATGGGTGCGCTGACGGGCTTTTGTCAGAATTTGGGTGGCTTTTTTGTGAGATTCGGGGGGCAATGCTTGGAGCAAATCGGCTTCGGTGATGTTGGCATACCACAAGTCGAGATAGCCTAGGTTGGCATACTCGTGTAAGTGTTGACGATAGGACTGGACTACTGCCCGGACAGCCGTTTCGCACAGTACGCGATTGCCCCCCAAAAATTGCCCTGCCACCACAGCGCTTGCGACCAACCGCTTTAGATCCCATTCCCAAGCGCCGACATAGGTTTCATCGAAATCGTTGATCGCAAACACCAGGCTGCGCTCGGCGGAAGCAAACACCCCAAAGTTAGACACATGCATATCGCCGCAAGCCTGCACGGTTAATCCCGTAGTGGGAGCGGGGGCAATATCCTGGATCATGACGGCTGCCGAACCCCGCAGAAAGGCAAATGGAGAGGTTAACATCCGGGCATAGCGAATAGGCACCAAATCCGGCAAGCGAGTTGTTGCCTGAGCCTCCAGAATGGCGATCGGGTCTTCGCGATTTGTGGGCGGATGATAGATAGCGTGATCGGATCGTTTTACTTGTTGACGCAGCGCTTTTCCAGCAGCAATGCGATCGCTGACTGAACGAGATCCAACTGGGCGATCGCCAGAAGAATCGATGGCTTTCAGGTTTTTAGTCGCAGTCATTTTTTTGGTCGCAGTCCTTTCTAGATTCTTTCATGGGTATCCCACTAAAGCATCCCACTTAAACCGATCTAGTATGGCTTGGCACAGGCGAATTAAACGGGGTTCCCTCCTGCTCTCGGAAAATTACGGGTGCATTCTGCAATCGTTTGTAGTTTTTATAGCGATCGTAGAGTTCACGGTTCTTGAAAAAGAATAGCGAGACCGCTTCCCACAGAAACACCCATCCACTGATCGCCAATCCTTCAAGCAAAATGGATGGCAAATCTGCCTGGGAAACCCGACTCGCAAGAACTTTTGCGCCCCACAAACATAAAAAACCAGTTAGGACAAACCAAACCATCCGCGTGTTCGTCTTCTTGATGTCCTTGCTGAGAAAATATCGTTTAGAGATGAAACCGTTCTGTATCCCATTCCGAGATTCCTCCTCCATGAATTCATCTCGCGTTCCTGCTGGCACGGTGAAACATAATTCGACATCATACTTAGCAGGAATTTCATTAGAATTCGTTTCCAAGTAGAGTTGCAGATCGGGATCAAGATCTCGACGTTTAAAGGGAGCGGAGTCCCATTCGTTGAAAATATCACTGTACTGAGCGATCGCGACCTCAATCATATGAAGATTGGTCGCCTGATCAATTTTGTAAGTTTCGTTAAAGATGCGATCGCTTTTGTTCATGGCTTTACTCAGGAGATTTCTAAGGAAGATATCGCCAGGTTAGAGCAGGTTTTGCTGGAGTCTGAGAGGCAAGCTAATCATCTCCGGCTAAACCTGCCCTTACAGAGATGGGGCTAAGCCGCCGCCACCTTGCGAACAGCCAGAGCCGCTGATAATAAGGAGATACCGCTCATCAGCAGGCTAATCCCAACGTATAGACCAATCAGCCAAAGCGCACTGAAGGGGAAGCTATTCAGCACCATAATCCCCAAGATTAGGGTAATCACTCCATTGAGCACGACCAACCAAGACATCCGGTGCCCCGCCTTGTTGGTAAATCCCATAATGATCGTAAAAATACCTTCAGCCACGAACAAAATGCCAAACGCAAAGGTGAGCGCTAATATGGCGGCTCCCAGGTTAAACAGGATGTAAATCCCTGCAATCACATAGAAAATACCCACAATTAAATTCAGCCAAAACCCTCTAACTGGCTTGGACTGAAACGACTGGACAATCATGACAATGCCGCTAATCAGCGCAATCCAACCAATGATGGACGTAAAGAAGGCTGAGGCAATCATGGGTGCTATCATCGCCCCAATGCCAAGAATGATTAACGCAATGCTGAGGGCGATCACCCAGCCTGTCGATTTCTTGACATCGATATCTAGTTGAAAATCAGTTTGCATTATCGTTACCTCGGTGAATGAAGTGAATGTGTTGAAACGATACCATCTGGAAACAAAAAACGTTGGTTGCAATCAATCAAGCGGCTTTGATGCGAATAGATTCAGTCCTAATTGCTCAGACAGAAATTGAGTCACAAGCTGACCTTTAACGCTGTTGCCAGCTTGATCAAGCGGCGGCGCAAACGTTCCCAGTCCGCCCTTTCCGGGAGAGACGGTGACCAATCCGCCACTGACTCCGCTTTTGCCGGGAAGCCCAGTTTCATAGAGCCAGTCGCCAGAATTTTCGTAGAGTCCGGCGGTAACCATGACGGCTAAAACATGCTGGCAGTGAATCGGATCAATAATGCGCTCCTGGGTCAGCGGGTTTACGCCTCCGTTTGCCAAAGTTGCCGCCATCACTGCTAGATCTTGTGCAGTGACATTGAGCGAACACTGTTTGGTGTAAATGTCAGTGGCTTCAACCGAGTCGAAAAAGATGCGATCGTAAACCTGAAGGACTTTAGCAATACCTTTATTGCGTTGATTGGTGGCGGCTTCAGATTGATAGACGGCTTCGTTTAAGGTGAGGGTTCTACCAGCAAATCGAGACAGTTCGGTTTGAATGAACTGCCATTTGTCCGCTGCGGTCTTGCCGGGTGCCAAACTGGTCGCCGCGATCGCCCCCGCATTCACCATCGGATTACTGGTTCCTCGGTTAATCTTTGCAATAGCAATCACCGAATCGAATGCCCGTCCTGTGCTGTTCACCCCCAGTTTGGCGCGTGCTTCGTCTTCGCCAATTGCCTGACAAATCAAAGCAAACACAAAGGGCTTAGATACACTCTGGATCGAGAACTCGTAATCGATGTCTCCCGCTCCGTGAGTGGAGCCATCCACCCCAACTACACACACGCCAAACAACTCAGGCGACACCTGAGCCAGCGCCGGAATGTAGTCTGCCACTTTTCCTTCATCCACCGACTTGAAGCGATCGTGTGCCTCAGTAATCCATGCTGTCACGAGATCGATTGGAGGTAGGTGACCCGTTGATACAGGCGAGGATGGATCTGTTTGATTGAGCATGGGCTGACAAGTCCGCTTAATAACGCAACGTTAAGGCAATGTGTCGATGATCGGCTAATGCACCATCATCCACGATCGCAATATCTCCTCCCATGGCCAACACTGCTTCGATAATTTCATCCACAGCATCATCCATCACCTCGGTGCCCCCCACTGCTTCTACTAACTCAAACTTGCCATTTTCAGTCAAGATCGCGGGCACATGGTAATTTTTTTCAACCAAAAGCAGCTTTCCACGACCTTCCTGCGCCATCTGCCACGCTTCTTCGATCGTAGAAACGACCAGTTGGGCGCTGATTGCGTCATCCAATGCTTGGAGTGCGCCAGCCTGTTGTTCCTGCCTCACAGTCTGCACAATTTCCCAGGTTTGAGGAGACAGTTCAGATGGGGTTACCTTATCGAAATTGCTGCTGATGGTGCCTGCGATCGCAGAAGTATGTTGTGAAACTTCTTGAAAGAAGGAGACTTGGCGAACCACTCCGCCCACAATTAACGGTAGCGCCTCATCTTGGGCATACTCCGTAAACGCACTGTCTACCTGTTGGAAAAATCGGCGATGGCGATCGTCTAGATAGCTAGAATCAGAGTCAAACGGCAGCGCCGTAGTCCCTCCCGGTCCAGTCATTTGCATTGGGAAATTCTTGTCTTCCACTTCCTCCAGCGTTTCCCCGGTTCCAGCCAACAGCCGAGTAGATGCCTGACTCAATAGCAAGACCCAATAACGCTGTGCCCGATGCATCCCATAGACCAAATCGCGAGTTGCAAAGGTTTGATCAATCACGACTCGTGCCGGAATCGTAAACGGCAGGTAGTAGAGTTTGGCAAAGTCATGACTCACATAAAGAGCCAGCCCATCCAGCGTATGGGGCAGGGTTAATTCAAGGTGGTGGTAGGAAATAGTAGGATAGCAAGCAACCTTGTTATTCGAGATGTAGCGATGTCTCTGACATTAATTGAAGCCCTGCGGCAAGTCGAAGACTTCCGCGCCAAACGTGGACAACGGTATCCGCTGTGGGTGATCCTGTTGCTTGTCGTGATGGGGACACTTAACGGCTGCACGAGTTATCAAGCCCTAGAAGAGTTTGCTCAACGTCATTATCAAGCCCTAACAGAGCACTTGGAGCTGGATTACAAACGCCTGCCCTCCGATAGCACCGTACGACGGGCCCTGATGGGGGTAAACTTTAGCCAACTGGTTCAGGTGTTCACGCGTTGGGCTGCCCCCTATATTGAACCAGGGCTGATTTATCGCTGGTAGAAAAAGTAAGGTAGGAGGGTTCTCTATTTGAA
>QBMH01000118.1 GCA_003249025.1 Leptolyngbya sp.
CAGTAGACTCTCTTAAATTTGTCAGTTTTTTGTCTAGACAACGGGGTACACCTTATTTATCTGCAAATGCTGAGATTTTGTATTCCGAAGATATGCAGAGTGGTTTGGTTGTGAGCGATCGCCTTGAAATTGTGAATCCTTTCAAGTGATTTGGTATTGCTGCCGCGATCGCCTCTTCTTTTAGCGCGTCGGTGGGCGAGATCGCTCTACAACGTCATCCGCCCACTCATATAAAAGCAGCTTGATTATCAGGTTGCTTTTATAGTTGCTGTTTACGCTCCACTTGCTTGAGTTTTAAGCGCGATCGTACCCACCAGCACGATCAATCCCAGAAATCGGCGGAAGTAGTTTACGCCTTGAAATAATTCCTGCCATGCCCAAGTGAACAAAGAGCCAAACGCGACTAAATCTAACCCTGAGTGAATCTTGCCACTTGTGAAAACCAGTTGCAGTATCGTTGCAGCCATCCAAACCAAAATCGGTAGGTTGGGCATCTGACCCAGAACAATATTGCCCTTACTGTCTCGAAAAGTTCGATCAAATAGAGTACTTTCCACGATCGCTCTAGCCCCTTCCTATTACTTCAACTTTCTTGGAATGACACAAATTGCTAACCACTGCAATGAGATGGTCTGAATCGACCGGTTTTGATAGATGAGCTTGAAAGCCTGCGGAGAATGCCTGCTGTTGATCCGCTTCTCCCACATAGGAAGTTAGGGCGATCGCCGGAATATTTCCTCCTTGCTCTGGTGATCGCGATCGCACCTGCTGCATCAGTTGGTAGCCATCCATCTCTGGCATCCCAATGTCACTGAGGATGGCATTGAGCGGGGATTGAGTCAGCGCCACCAATGCCTCGTCTGCGGTCGTAGCAGTGATCACGCTTGCTCCCGCTTGCTCTAAGACAAAAGCGATCAACTCTCGTGAGTCGGCTTCATCCTCTACCACCAGAACTCGAACCCCACTTAAATCGAGCGATCGCGGTGCTGCGCTCAGGTCTGGGCTTACCGCTGGTTGAATCGGCATCAGGGGCAGTCTAACCGTGAAGGTAGCTCCCAATCCTTCACCGTGGCTCTCTGCCTCCACCGTGCCGTTGTGCAATCCAACGATTTGCTGGACGATCCCCAGCCCTAAGCCTAACCCGCCAAACTGTCGAGTCGTTGAGCCGTCTGCTTGACGAAAATAGTCAAACACATGGGGCAAAAAATCAGCCGGAATCCCCTTGCCAGTATCAATAACAGTAATTTGGGCTTGATTGCCCACTCGCGCTAATTGCACGGTGACTCGACCGTTTTCAGGTGTGAATTTGACCGCGTTTGAGAGCAGATTCCAGATCACTTGCTGCAAGCGAGTTGAATCACCCAAGACATACCCCACTTCGGCACTCAAATTCGTTTCTATCTCAATCGATTTGGCTTCGGCTGTCAGCCGCACTGTTTCTATGGCTGCTCGTATCGTCGCAGCTAGGTTAAGGGGGTTCATCGTCAGGCTGAGCTTGCCTTGCAGAATCCGGGAAATATCCAGCAGGTCTGCAATCAGTTCAGTTTGCAGCTTGGCATTGCGCTCGATCACCTCTAACGCCTCGGCTGTGGTTGCCGCATTGAGCTTGCCTGAACGCAATAGCTGAGTCCAACCCAGAATAGGATTAAGCGGCGATCGCAACTCATGGGAAAGGACTGCCAGAAACTCGTCTTTGACGCGATTGGCTTTTTCAGCTTCAGCCCGTGCTGCCTGTTCTAATTCAAGCTGCTGTTGGAGTTGGAGTTGTAATCGCGCGACTTCAATCGCACCATTCACCGTCAATCGCAGCGTCTCTGGGGTGATTTGCTCTTTCACCACATAGTCCAGTGCCCCTAGTTTCATTGATTGAACTGCGATCTCCTCGCCGCCTCTCCCAGTCACCATCACCACAGGCAAAACATTCTGGTGAGTTTGTGCTTTTAATTGGGTGAGAAACTCTAGACCATTGAGATCTGGCAGGTGGTAGTCTAGCAACACAATATCTGGCTGGTGCTGCCGACTCAACGCCAACCCCTCTTGCCCTGAGCCTGCCGTCGCGATCGTATATTGATACTCTTGATCTCGCAGCAGATATCGTCGATAGGTTTCACGGTCTTCTGGACAATCATCCACAATTAAAGCGGTGCGGCGGATTGGAGTCATTGTTATTTTTTATAAGGAATTCTGAGGAAACATAGTGATGTCAAACCAGTACTCTAATAGGGTGTGAATAGTTCGCTTTAACAGTCTGAAATCCATTGGTTTGATGATATAGCTATTCGCCCCTTGCTGATAGCAGGCTTCAATGTCTTTCGGGTTATTTGACGTGGTAAAGATGACTACGGGCACCGATTTCAGATCGTCATCCCGTTTCATTCGGCGCAGCACCTCTCGTCCATCGGTTCCCGGCAAGTTCAGGTCGAGCAAGACTAATCCTGGACGAGGGGCACTTTCAGGATCAGTGTAGCGATCGGTGTGGTAGAGAAACTCTAAAGCCTGGTCGCCATCCAGACAGCGGTAGACGGGAATCGCCAGAGGGGATTGGCGCAAGAAACGCTGGAACGCTTCAAAATCCTCATTGCTGTCTTCAACGACCAGCAATAGGGGTTGCACATTGGAGATGACTGAAGGTGCCATCATGGTTTCACCGCTTCCGATAGAGTGAAGTAAAACGTACTGCCCTCACCCGGCGTAGACTCTACCCAAATTTCACCCTCATGCCGCTCCACAATTTTGCGAACTATCGTTAACCCCACCCNCTTACGTTACCCCCCCCCCCGCCCCCCCGCCATATTGCTCTTGCGGATGGAGGCGCTTGAAAATATCAAAAATCCGCTCTAGGTGTTCTGGGGGAATGCCAATGCTGTTGTCGCGAATGTAGAGCGTATGGGAAATCTGGGTGCCGTTTCGCACTAGTTTTGATTCGACATAGCCAATTTCAACCCATTTCTCGGCGTTGTCGTTATATTTAATCGCGTTGCCGATCAGGTTGGTGAATAACTCGCTCACCTGAGGGCGATCGCAGCAAATTGTCGGCAGCGGTTGGGGTAGACGAAACTCGATCTGCTTTTGGGGCTGACTAATCTTCAGCGTATTGATCGTTTGCTGCACCAAAACATTCAGATCCACAGACTGCCGCGACAGTTCAGTTCTTCCTAGCTGAGAATAGTGCATCAGCGAGCTAATCAAATCGTCCATGCGCTGAGTCAGACGCACCACCGTTTGCAATTTGGCAACGCCGTCTTCGGGCAACACTTCGGCGTAGTCTTCCATCAAGAAATTAGAGTAGTTGTGAATGCCTCGCAGCGGCTCCTTCAGATCGTGAGACGCAATATAGGCAAAGGAATCTAGCTCGATGTTGCTGCGCTGTAGTTCTAAGTTGACTCTTGCCATTTCGTCGGTCTGAGCCAACATCACGTCTACAATTAAACTCCGTAGCTCGATCGCCCCTTCAATTTCGCACTGCAACCAGTCCAGAGACTTGAGCCGCACGGTTTCTTGCCATGCCGCAAACGATTGGCGCGGCGAAAGGGTCACACTGCCATCAGCTTCAATCTGTGTAGGAGTATCAGGGTTACCTGCCCAAGTCACCGTTTGCAAAAATTCGGGACGAAACCACAGCACATAGCGATGTTGGCTTTTTGAGATTGCCATCGCCAGTAAACCACTCGCAACGGTTTTATAGGCTTTAGCCTCTGGGTAGAGGATAGCCAGAGAGTCGGTGACAAATAGGTCGTTCTCAAAGCGATCGGGTAGCCACTCCAACAAATCCAGCACCTCTTCTTTGCCGGGAGTGTTGCCAATTAGGGCGATGCGTGGCTTGCCGCTGTGGGCATCGCCTTCACACACCGCTGCCCCCTGTGCGCCCGTGAGGAAAAGCAAATCGTTAGGAGAATCTTCAAGTGCCTGCAAAAAGTCGGTCGCATGGGTCAGGCGATTGACAAACTGCACCTGGGCAGCTTTTAGCCGGAGCTTGTAGTCCAGGTTTTGAGTGGCTTCCTTGACTGATAGCTCGGTAGACATTAGCTGACCGAGAAACTCGCAAATTGTGCGGATTTCGTAGGGCACAAATTTGGGCGTGTTGTGATGGCAGGTAATCATCCCCCATAGCCGTTGCTGCTGGATCAGCGAGATGCTCATCGAAGCCCCCACCCCCATATTCTGCAAATATTGAATGTGGCAGGGTGACATACTCCGCAACACGCAATGGCTCATATCGAGAGGAGTAGGCTCAGTTCCCGGCAAGCCTGTGAGCAGACTGGGCTGATAGTTGACATCGGGCAGCAACCTGAGCCAGTTGAGCAGGTAAAGGTGTTTTGCCCGTTGCGGAATGTCTGTATCGGGATAATACAGTCCTAAAAAAGACTCTAAATTGGGTTTCCTGTCCTCCGCAATCACCGTGCCATCGCCCTCTTGATTAAAGCGATAGACCATGACGCGATCGAACCCGGTAATCTGTCGCACTTGCTTGACGATCAGATCGCACAGTTCAGACAGGGTTTTGGTGACCTGAATTTTTGCCAGCGTGTCTTTGAGGTTGCGATAGGACTGGGTAAAATCGCGTTTCGCCGTGGCGGCGATCGCTTCCAATTCCAACACAATCTCACCGCTGATGGTGCGATGCACGATGCCATTGAAGAACCGGGTAGAACCATCGTCTAGTGTGACCGAAAGATTGAGCGGATTGGTTTGCTCAGAGGCGGGATCGAGACACGCTCTAATTTCGGCAATGCCATCTGCCCTTGGCGGCAGCGCTGCGCGATCGCGATCAATAAAATCTGCTAAGGGGCGATCAATCAGGTTTTCGGGCGCAATCCCTAAAATCGCGATCGCGTTCTGGCTGACTTGCGTAATCCGAAGATCCAATTCTGAAAGAACCAATAATAGACCATGGGGCTGAATGGAACCCGGTGTGTGAATGGATTCTTGGTCTTTATCGATTACCGCAAAAGCCTGATTTATCATAAATTGCCCGTGAAACTTTGGGTACAACCTAGTCCTAATTCGCCTCAGAAAAACATCTTGCCAACACCTTCCTAAAAGCTGAGGGTCACGTTACTAAATGAAAGTCTGAAGTGAAAATTGCAAACAGCAAAGCGAACCGAATACCGGACTCCTTCATAGTACCTAGAAATTCTTCTAGGTTGGGATGCGATCAATAAATATCCCAGCTAAAAATGCCAAGCAGTTCCAAAGTTTTTAGCTAGGTTGGTATTCTACTTTAATTGGTATACCCGTGATGAAGAGTCCGGTTCTAAATTGTAGCGGTGAAGCAAGGTAGCAATGGAAACGGCGATCGCCTTACACAAACATCGATAATCAATAAAATTGACGATATCAAGCAGTGTGTTCTTGCTGCCGTCAATTTTCCATGAAAGAAATCATCTTAAATTACATTGAAATTAAGGTTGATTTTGAAAGACCTGCAACAAAAATTGTCGATAAATGGCATTGCCCTTATCGTTCAAATGCACGCCATCATAGCTAAGTTCCTCTTTCAAGGCATCATTTTTGAAAAGAAGCTCTAGCCCATTGGTCACAACATCTACATTCTGAGCTTTTGCTGCCGACCCAAGCAAAGAGTTGATTTCGTCTACTCTTTGAATGGTGCCAGCCAAGGTGGGATCGTGACTAGCTGGCAAGGTTGAATAGAAGGCAGGCACCAAAAGCACTCGTGTTGCTCCCAGGGTTCGCACGAGTGCCAAACACTGCTTTAAGTTGGCAACAAACGTATCATCGCGGGTGACATACCAGGCATCGTTAGTCCCGATCGCAATAATTGCCTGCTGGCATTGAACGCCTGCCGCTCTCAAATAGTTGAGTTGAGTCACCAAGGACACCGAACTCAATCCACCCATGGCAAAATTGGTCGTTTCTTTGCCCAGCGTATCCTTCAATCCAGACGAAATGGAATCACCAAATAGACAATTTTGATAGTATTTTCCCTGACTTTGAGTCGCTTGACTCTTCACCTTATCGACCCACCAATCTTGGCTACTCAAATTGTCGGAACGACGGACAGTCTGTGCCACAGCAGAGGAGATTTGGCTAATCTGGGCTTCCATGTGTTGCGGAGATAGGGCAATGCTGCCAGCAACAGACAATCCTGTAATCAAACAACCAGCTTGAATTAAACGGATAAATTTCAAGACAACACCTCGCTTGAAGTAGAGATTTCGGGTAAAGGAGACGGTCGAAGTCATTAAAATGATTCCAATCAACAATCTATTCTCAAGACTGATGAAAGATTGAATGAGCGAATAATGCAGCTTGAGTGCGATCGCGCAAATTCAATCGACTTAAGATATTGGTCACGTAGTTTTTCACCGTATTCTCAGATAAAAACAAGGCTTGGGCAATTTCCCGATTGTTGGCTCCAGAGGCAATCAGTTGCAACACTTCTAACTCGCGTTGGGTGAGTTGGGCGAGTTCTGGAGGCGCTTCGACCGCTGGAGCAGACGGGGCGGCTGGGGAAGTCAGCGTTTTTTCAAACAAGCCCGGTCCCAGTTGAGTATGTCCTTTATCAACCGAGCGAATAGCTAAGGCGAGTTCATCGGGTTCAGTATCTTTGAGTAAATAGCCTTTTGCTCCTAAACGCATTGCTTGAGACACATAATCATCATCATCAAAGGTGGTCAGAATCAAAACTTTGATATCTGGATGCTGTTGGGCGATCGCCTTTGTTGCCGCAACGCCATCCATCACGGGCATTCGGATATCCATCAATATTAAATCGGGCTGTAGGGTTGGAATTTGTTCGATCGCCCGTTGCCCATTCTCTGCTTCGCCAATGACTTCCATATCGGCGTTGGACTCCAACATACTTCTGAGTCCCTGGCGAATAATATGCTGATCATCCACTAATAAAATCCGAATCATGGTCAATGCGGCAGTGAAGGGAGGGAAACCGAAATATAACACCCTTTTTCGGGTTGGCTATGAATATGTAACGTTCCATTCAGGGCGGCGGCTCGTTCTCGCATTCCCTGGAGTCCAAACCCCGTGGTATTTTCAGTGGGGGTGAAGCCTTTGCCATCATCCGCGATCGCCAGATGGATCAGACTCGCCTGCTGATGCAGATCAACGTTTACCTTTTTGGCTTGAGCGTGCTTGGTAATATTCGTGAGTGATTCTTGGACAATGCGATATAGAGTCGTGTTGATCTCTGTGGGCAGAGAAACTGCCAGTTGAAAGGTATAGCAAACTTCGATGCCTGTGGTGTGTTGAAAGTCATGCAATAGCTTTTGGATAGCGGTTTCTAGTGAAAATCCTTGGAGTGGGTTGGAGCGCAATACAGAAACAGACTTGCGAACTTCTAATAAGGCTTCAGCGCCCAATTGTTTGGATTGTTTTAACGACATCAACGCTTTATCTGAATCTGATTTCCAGAACAAAATTGCATTATTCATATGGATGGTTTGCGCGGCTAAAGTGTGCCCCAATCCATCATGAATTTCGCGGGCGATGCGATTGCGTTCTTGCAATGTGGCTTGATCCTCGATTCGCAAGGCATAGTGGCGCAATTGTTGATGAGTAGTTTCTAGTTCTTGATAAACGGTTTCTAACTGCTCTCGACTGCCCCGTTCTGCCAGTAGCGCATTGGTTAACAACAAGGCAAAGATTAAGGTGAGGCTAAACAGTAAGATGTTACTTAAACGCCAGTCTTCCCAGAGGGCGATCGCGCTCCTTCCCGGCATCATAGGTTTGGAAAGCAACAGGCTGGCATAGGTGACTAGGGACAATATCAATACTGCGATCTGTCCGAGCTGCTTGAAGATCAAACAACTCCGCATGACGAGAACCAGACACAGCAAGAACACAGACCGATTGGATAAGCCGACTTGAGTGGCAGGTAGCAGAATCAAACTAAACTCTAGAGCCGTGTAGATTAGCTTTGTGGGCAGTTTTCCGGTTGGCAACCGCAGCCCCATGAAGCCAAAGATCGCGATCGCGATAATTCTTCCCAATACTGCCCAAGACCCATGAAACGGCAGCAGCAGTTCCATAAACACAGCGGTGACTAGCAGCAGCCACTCTAAGTTAAGCAACAGCCGAAATGATTGGTCGTTTAGGCGAACCATAGAACTTCTCAACGCCAGTATGGGGAACGGCGCAAGTAGCCGCATCTTTTTGATCTTAAAAGGATTGAGGTCGTTCAACAAGAGCGGAAAGTCCTTCGGCACTACGTCAAAACTGCGTCAAACGGGATCAGTCAAAGGGTTATGTCAACCTGATATCTTCTGGTATAGCTGGATACGACGCGATCGCGCTAGAGCGATTTTGACTGAGTTCCTATCCTAAAACTAGGAAAAAAGTCACAAAGATTTGAGTAGTTTTTGACGGGTCAAGTTGGGACTTCTGCGTCATGTGCGGCTTAGATGAAATCGGTACTATCAAGTCATTCGCATTGATCAGGTGAAACCCATGACTTACAACATCAAACCGATTCCTGTCGTAATTCTCTTGGCGATGTTTGGTGCGATATCTTGGGGCATTCCGGTGTTGTCAGAATCCAGTCAAACCACCAGCACAACAGATGGTTGGGGCGCACTACCGCTGAATGTGCAGCTTAAAGCAACGCAGTTGAAGTGAAGTTTGCAATATCGTTACCCTTCAATTCAGAACGTTATTCATGATGAAAAAATCTGCGATCGCCTCTATCTTATTGGTCACGCTGCTCTCTTATGGGATGACCGCCTGTAACCGCCCAAATTCCTCCGATACATCCTCCAGCGATCCTGCCCAAACAAACGTTGCCTCGAATTCCTCAGCAGAGGGGCAAACCCATCTATCCCCAGAGGCACGAGCGCAGAAGCGTGCTGCCCTTCGTCAGCAAGTGGAAGCGGTGCTAACTCCAGAGCAGGTGAAGCAGTTGGAAGCAAAATTGCAGCAAGGGAGCAAAATGCGGCGGTCGGTGAATAGCCTTAACCTGACCGCTGAGCAAAAAACTAAGATTCAAGCGATCTTGAAAGCAGCTTATCCCCACCGAGAGAAGTCACCCACCGCAGGCGCGCAGTAATGTTGCTAAGTGTGCAGGGTTCGGTTTGAAAACTGACTGAGAATTCAGAGGCTTTTATGATCAACGAAATTTCTAAAGAAGCTCCCCAGATCAATTCCGAGCCAGTTTCGCCTGAGGGTCAAATTGCTGACCAGCCTAATTCTGAAAGTAGCTTGCAGCCGAGCCGCAAGCCGTCTGCTAAACGCACAGGGTTGGCGATTTTGGGTCTAATGTTGCTGGCGACTGTGGGCTTTTTTGGGCTGCGATCGCTGCCTGCCAAACCAGAAAAAACTGGCAAACGCGATCGCGCGGGTCAAGTCACGCCTGTGACCGTCGCCACTGTGACTCGCCAAACGGTTCCAGTGCAGCTAAAAACGATCGGCACCGTGCAGGCAACCTCAACGGTATCCGTCACGTCTCAAGCCAGCGGACGAATTACCGGAGTGTATTTCAAGAAGGGTCAGAGGGTGCAGAAGGGCGATCTGCTGTTTACGATCGACGATCGCACCCAAGCTGCTTCGATTCAACAAGCTCAGGCGGCGGTGTCACAATCCCTAGCCCAAGTGCAGCAGGCAAGAGCGACGCTGGCAAAAGATTTAGGGCTGGTGCGTCAGGCTGAGGCAACCTTGGCAAAAGATCAAGCACAGGCACAGTTCGCTCAGGCACAAAGCGATCGCTACAACAATTTGTATAAACAGGGTGCAATTAGTCAGGATCAGGCGCAGCAATATATCACCAACAGCCGAGTATCAGCGGCAACGCTTCAGGCAGATCGAGAAGCGATCGCCAATGCAAAAGCGGTGGCGGAAGGCGACCGGGCAGCGATCGCTACAGCGGAAGCAGTGGTTGGTGGGAATAGCGGCGCACTGCAAAATACCCAGGTGCAAGCGACCTACACCAAGATTTATGCGCCAATAGCGGGTCGGGTCGGCAATATTCTGGTCACGGAAGGCAATGTGGTGCAGGCAAACGGGGCGAATCCATTGGTGACGATCGCCCAAGTAGACCCGATTCAGGTATCGTTTGCGGTGCCGGAAGCTAACCTGCCGGAAGTGCAAAAGCGGATGGAAAACGGCAAGCTCAAGGTCGCTGTCAATTTTGCAGGTAGCAGTACTCCAATGAATGGGGTGTTGTCGTTTGTCAACAATACTGTGGATAACGCCACAGGGACGATTCAACTGATCGGCGACTTTGACAATGCCGATGGCAAGCTGTTTCCGGGGCAGTTTGTCAACACCACGCTGACGTTGAGCAAAGAACCCAACGCGATCGTCGTGCCCGATCGCGCCGTGCAAAATGGACCCGACGGACAGTTTGTGTTTGTCGTCGATCCCGATGATTCGACGGTGGAAAACGTGCCTGTAACCGTGAGCCATTCCTTTAACGGACTCGATGTCATCCAAAAAGGGCTAAATCCCGGTGATCAAGTGGTCACGGATGGGCAGGCAAATCTGGTTTCGGGCGGCACCGTTCGGGTGAAAACTCCCGGTTCCAAAGGTGACACTTCCGGGGGAGCGGGCAACAATACAAATCCGGGCGATCATCGCTCAGATAAACCGAGTGGTGATGGGAATAAAGGGACGGGTGATGCTGATACTGCACCGGGTCAGCCCCGGCGATCGCGCTCTGGCAAAACCAACCCAGGAGGCGATTCATGAACCTGTCGGAACTGTTTATTCGTCGCCCGATCATGACAACTCTAGTCATGGCAGGCATCCTCATCTTTGGGTTGATGAGTTATCAAGCACTCCCGATCAGTGATTTGCCCAGTGTGGATTATCCAACGATTCAGGTGACGGCAGCGCGACCGGGAGCAAGCCCCGAAACCATGGCGGCATCGGTTGCCCGTCCCCTAGAAAAGCAGTTTTCTAGCATTGCCGGATTGGATACGCTCAACTCCACCAGCACCTTTGGCAAAACTCAACTGACGCTGCAATTTAATCTCGATCGCAGTATTGATGATGCGGCTCAAGATGTGCAGGCAGCGATTTCCTCTGCATCGGGGCAGATTCCCAACGACTTGCCCAATCCACCCACCTACAGCAAGGTCAACCCCGCCGACCAGCCGATTCTCTATCTCTACCTGAAGTCGCCGACGCTGCCTTTATCGGAAGTCGATAACTATGCCGAAACCTACTTGGCGCAAAAGTTATCCACGATCAATGGGGTGGCGCAGGTCAGCATCTATGGGTCGCAGAAATATGCAGCGCGGATTCAGCTTGATCCACAGCAGTTGGCGACTCGCAAGATTGGTATCGATCAGGTGCAAACCGCCATTCAGCAAGGCAACGTCAACCTGCCGACGGGGAGTCTTTCTGGCAAAAGTAAGAATTTTGCGGTGCAGACCAATGGGCAACTGCAAGATGCGGCGGCATATAAGTCGCTGATTGTTGCCTACAAGGATGGAGCACCCATTTATCTCGATCAATTGGGCAAAGTGATTGATAGCGTTGAAAACGATCGCGTTGCCAGTTGGTATAACGACGATCGCGCGATTGTGCTAACGATTCAACGACAGCCTGGAACCAACACGGTGCAGGTGGTGGATACAATCACGAATCAATTGCCGAAACTGCGGGAACAAATCCCTAAATCGGTGGAAATCGGCGTGTTATACGATGCATCGCAGGCGATTCGAGCTTCCGTCGATGATGTGCGGTTCACGCTGATTTTGACGATTGCCCTCGTCGTGTTGGTGATCTTCCTGTTTCTGCGGAATCTCTCTGCCACGGTGATTCCCAGTTTGGCACTGCCCGTGTCGCTGATTGGCACCTTTGCCGTGATGCATCAACTCAATTACTCACTCGACAACTTGTCATTGATGGCATTGACGCTCTCGGTGGGGTTTGTAGTGGATGACGCGATCGTCATGCTAGAAAACATCGTGCGTCATCTGGAAATGGGCGAACGTCCCCTAGAAGCCGCATTGAATGGCTCACGGGAAATCAGCTTTACCATTTTATCGATGACGCTTTCTCTGGTGGCAGTCTTTATCCCCATGCTGTTCATGAGCGAACTACTGGGACGGCTATTTCATGAGTTTGCCGTGACGATCGCCGTCTCCATTCTCGTATCGGGCTTTGTGTCGCTGAGCCTAACTCCCATGCTGTGCAGCCGATTTTTGCGCCCAGTGGATCATTCCCGTCGCCCCAGTCGGCTCTATCGCGCATCGGAAGCGGCGTTCGATTGGGTGCTGGCTGGCTACGATCGCAGCCTCAAGCAAGTGTTGAAATATCACCGCACCACGATGATTTTGTCGGCGGCACTGCTCGTCGTCACGGTGGGGCTGTTTGTCGTGGTGCCCAAGGGCTTCATTCCCAGTGAAGACCGGGGACAGATTATCGGTATCACTCAGGCGGCGCAGGATGCCTCATTTGATGCCTTAGTGCGACATCAACAAGAGGTCGTTGAGGTGATTCGCCAAGACCCCAACGTGGAAGCAGTCAACTCAAATATTGGGGCGAGTGCTAGCGCTAGCGGCAGTGGAGCCGCCGTTGCCGATAATTCTGGTAGTTTGTTTATTCGACTGAAGCCCCACGATCAGCGCCACATGACCGCCGATGAGATTATTCAACATCTGCGATCGCCCCTTGCTGCGATTCCCGGTATTCAGGTGTTTTTGCAAAACCCGCCTGCAATTCCGATCGGCACCCAGCAAAGCACCGGACTTTATCAACTAGCGCTGCAAAGCTCCGATGTGCAACCATTGCGAGACTATGTGCCGCAACTTGTCGAAAAAATGAAGGCACTGCCCCAACTCCAAGAGGTCAACAGCGATTTGCAGATGACCTCTCAAGTGAAGCTCAATATCGATCGCGACAAGGCTTCTGCGTTAGGCATTACGGCACAGCAAATCGAAAGTACCCTGAGAAATGCCTATGGCGGCTATCAAATCTCCACGATTTATGCGGCAAGTAATCAATATCAGGTGATTCTGGAACTGGAGCCGCAATATCAACAAGATGCCAATGCACTGATGCAGCTTTATATCAACACCAGCAATAACTTCAGCAGTGCGCCGGGGAGTGCTAGTAGTGCTTCCAGCAATCCCTCCAACAACTCTAGTAATACTAGCAGTGCGAGTCAATCAGTGCCCCTGGGTACGTTTGCCACAGTCACTCCGGGAACTGCGCCGTTGATGATTAATCATGTCGGACGAATGAATGCAGCAACGATTTCGTTTAACCTTGCTCCTGGTGTTTCCCTGGGCACTGCCAACAGCGCGATCGAGGATCTCGTTCGCTCAATCATTCCTGCAAGCATCAGCACTAATTTTAAAGGTGCCAGTCAGGTCTTTCAGAGTTCCTTACCGAATCTATTATTGCTATTGCTGGTTGCAATTCTGGTAATTTACTTGATTCTTGGCATTCTTTACGAAGACTTTATTCACCCGATTACGATTTTGTCTGGCTTACCTTCCGCTGGGTTTGGTGCATTGCTGACCTTGATGATATTTCAGGTCGAACTGAATGTCTATTCGTTTATTGGCGTGATGTTGCTGGTGGGTATTGTTAAGAAAAACGGCATCATGATGGTAGATTTTGCGATCGCGGATCAGCGAGATACGGGCAGTAAACCGTCTGATGCGATTTATCAAGCGTGTCTAGTGCGCTTTCGCCCGATCATGATGACCACGATGGCAGCGCTGATGGGCACTTTGCCGATCGCGATCGGCTTTGGGGCAGGCTCCGAGTCTCGTCGTCCGTTAGGCATTGCGGTAGTCGGCGGCTTGATTTTCTCGCAAATCTTGACGCTATACCTCACGCCCGTGTTTTACATCTACATGGAGTCGTGGCGGAAAAATTTAGCTCAAATGAAGTTTCGCCCTGTGTTTTCCTTAAAAAGAGAGCGATCGTGATCCTCAATTAATTTGAAGAAAAATGAACTGTATTAAAATCAAAACAGTAAGCGTTGGGAGAAGATTTCTATGACTCTACAGGAGCTTAAATCTCAAGCTCGTCAACTATCTGAGAGCGATCGCTGGGAACTGGTGAATTCAATCATTGAATCTCTCCAAACTACCCCGATTGAAAAAACAGAGCGATCGGGGGCGATTCAACAAATGAAAGGATTGCTAAAA
This sequence comes from Leptolyngbya sp., assembly GCA_003249025.1. GTDB lineage: Bacteria > Cyanobacteriota > Cyanobacteriia > Leptolyngbyales > Leptolyngbyaceae > ULC077BIN1. Next base: position 14,079 of record QBMH01000118.1, read on the forward strand.
ACAAATCAAACTGCACCAAATGATCAGGAAGTAAGAGCAATGCTGGATGAGCATCGAATGGAGAAATATGGGTAGTGAGAGTTCTAATCGACACAAACATTAGCCTGGATTACTTGCTAGAGCGAGAGCCATTTCGGCAAGATGCGGAAGCACTTTTTGCAGCCATTGATTCTGGACAAGTCATTGGATATGTGACTGCAACGACGCTCACTGATATTTTCTACATTGCCCGTAAGCAAACGCAGAATATTGAATTGGCTAGACAAGCAGTGTCCGCAATGCTGACTGTAATGGTGATTTGTCCAGTGAATCGAGCCGTGTTGGAGGCAGCCTTTCAATCTCAGTTGACTGATTTTGAAGATGCGGTTCAAATCTATAGTGCTGTTTCTCAAGGTATGGATAATATCGTAACTCGTGATACGCAAGGTTTTGTTGATTCAGTGATACCTGCATTGTCGGTACGTCAACTGCTAGAAAAGTTATGAACCTTTCAGAACTGTTTATCCGTCGCCCGGTGATGACTACGCTGGTGATGCTGGGTATCGTCCTCTTTGGCTTGATGAGCTACACCTTGCTGCCGATCAGCGCTCTGCCCCGTGTGGAATATCCCACGATCAACGTCTCCGCCAGCCTGCCCGGAGCCACCCCGGAAACCATGGCATCTTCAGTAGCGGCTCCCTTAGAACGCCAATTTACCGAGATCGCTGGACTCAACTCCTTCAATTCCAATAGTTCCACAGGCAGCACCAGCATTTCACTCCAATTCGACTTTAGCCGCCGAGTCGATGATGCCGCCAAAGATGTGCAGTCTGCGATCGCTGCTGCCGCCGGACAACTGCCTGCCGGAATGCCGAAACCGCCCACCTACCGCAAGGCAAACCCCTCGACTCCGCCGATTCTCTATCTCTATCTCTACTCCAAAACACTGCCGATCTCAACGGTGGATGAATACGCCGAGATTACAGTTAGTCAGCCAATATCAACACTCGATGGCGTGGCACAGGTGCAAGTGTATGGGCAAAAGCAATATGCAGTGCGGGTGCAGCTTGATCCGCGAGAGTTGGCAACGCGGGACATTGGACTTGATCAAGTGCGAACTGCCATCCAACAAGGTAGCGTTAACTTGCCCCTCGGCAGCTTGGCGGGCGCGGACAAACGTTATCTGCTTCAGGCAAATGGACAACTGAATAATGCCGATGAATTTCGATCGCTGATCGTTTCTTATCAAGATGGAGCAGCAGTCCGGTTACAAGATGTGGGGCAAGTGATTGATGAGGTGCAAAACAACAAAGTCTCAAATCGCTACAGTGATGACAAGGTGACGAACCAGCCGGGAATTGTGCTGGCGGTACAGCCTCAGCCCGATGCCAATACGGTCGAGATTGTCGATGCGATCAAACATCTGATGCCCACCCTACGCGCTCAAGTGCCCCAAGCGATCGAGATGGGGATTATGTACGATCGCTCCCAATCGATTCGGGCTTCTGTGGAGGATGTCAAGTTCACGCTGCTGCTGTCGATCGCCCTAGTGGTGCTGGTAATCTTTCTGTTTCTGCGGAATGTGACGGCAACTCTGATCCCCAGTTTGGCGTTGCCTGTTGCCATCATTGGCACCTTCGCAGCCATGTATCTATTGGGCTACTCGTTGAATAATCTATCATTGATGGCATTGACGCTCTCGGTGGGGTTTGTAGTCGATGACGCGATCGTCGTGTTAGAGAACATCGTGCGTCATCAAGAACTGGGAGAAACGCCGCTGGAAGCTGCTTTCAAAGGGTCGCGAGAAGTCAGCTTTACGATTCTATCGATGACGCTTTCACTCGTCGCTGTGTTCATTCCGATCATGTTTATGGGCGGATTGATTGGGCGATTATTCCATGAATTTGCCGTCACGATTAGCGTTGCTATTTTGGTGTCGGGGTTTGTCTCACTCAGCCTCACACCGATGTTGTGTAGCCGATTTTTGCGATCGCCCCATCCCCAGCAACGTAGTCGGTTTTATCGCATTTTTGAGGGTGGGTTTAACTGGCTGTTGCGCGGCTATGAATGGACCTTGAAACCTGTCTTGCAATACCGTTTCGTGACGCTGATTGCCTCCGTTCTGATTCTCCTGTTCACGGTCTATCTATTTACCCTGGTGCCCAAGGGCTTCGTGCCTACGGAAGATACAGGGCAATTAATGGCAAACACTAAGGCGGCGCAGGATATCTCGTTTGAGAGTATGTTGAAGCACCAGCAAAAGATTGCCGATATCATTCGTCAAGATCCCAACATTCAAGCGATTAACTCGACTGTTGGCGCGAGTGGACCCAACCCATCGGTGAACAACGGGCGGATTACGATTTTGCTGAAGCCGCGATCGCAACGTCAACTTAGCGCCGATCAAATCGCTCAACAACTCACGCCCAAGCTTAAGCGCATTCCTGGAATTGCAGCCTTCCTCCGGGTTCCTCCGGCTATTCCAACAGGCGGACCACAAACGAACTCTACCTATCAGTTCACGTTGCAAAGCTTAAACTTGCAAGATTTGCGACAATACACGCCCCAACTGTTAGACAAAGTTCGAGCTATTCCAGGATTGCGGAATGTGGATAGCGATCTGCAACTGAGTACGCCACAAATTGAGGTGCAGGTTGATCCCGATAAAGCTGCTGCGTTGGGGATCACCGCCGCCAAAGTGCAGCAAACCCTCAGCGCTGCTTTTGCCTCTGGGCAAGTGTCTACCATTTACACGCCCAACAATCAGTTTTACGTGATTATGGAGCTAAAGCCAGAGTATCAGCGTGACCCCAGTGCTTTGTCGATGTTATATGTGAAATCGAACACGGGACAAACGATTCCGCTGAGCGCGATCGCGACTATTAAGCAAACCGTCGGACCACTCACCGTCACCCACCAGGCACAACTCCCTTCTGCCACGATCTCGTTTGAAACGTCTCCGGGAGTCTCGCTGAGTCAGGCAACCGATGCGATTCAGCAAGTTGCGGAAGACGTTTTACCATCCACCGTTACGGCGAGTTTTCAAGGTTCAACTCAAGTCTTTCAAAAGTCATTTAATGATTTAGGCTGGTTGCTGCTGGTTTCAATCGTGGTGATTTATCTAATTCTTGGCATTCTCTACGAAGATTTTATTCACCCATTGACAATCCTCTCTGGCTTGCCGGCTGCGGGGTTTGGTGCCCTGCTGACGCTGCTGATTTTTCAGGTAGAGCTAAATCTTTACTCGTTTATCGGCATCATTCTATTGGTCGGTATCGTTAAGAAAAATGGGATTATGCTGGTGGATTTTGCGATCGAACGGCAGCGACAGGAGGGCAAAAATCCATTTGATGCCATCTATGAAGCCTGTATTGTGCGGTTTCGCCCGATTATGATGACCACCATGGCGGCATTGATTGGCACTCTCCCAATCGCGATCGGCAGCGGTGTTGGCTCAGAAGCCCGTCGTCCGCTTGGCATTGCGATCGTCGGGGGCTTGCTATTCTCTCAAGTGTTGACCCTATACTTAACACCCGTGTTCTACATCTACATGGAAGCATTGCGGGAACGGTTGGGTCAGAAAAAAACGAAACCACGATTCAGTTTCCTACGCCCAAACTCTAAGAAAACTGAACCCCTTTCCCGAATCTGAAAGCGCGGATTGATAGCGATCTTGAGGTTATCGGTAGAGTAATTAGACGGAAAGTGGTGTTTGCATTCAGTTCGGGAACACTGGAATGAAGGGCGCAAGATTGTCAGCAATTGAACAAAACCCGAATCCATAACCATCTTGAGAGGATGTCTTAAAAAGCCAGGTATAGCGCCATCAAGGATTAAAGAAGCTCTCATCCCT
>QBMH01000119.1:0-2779 GCA_003249025.1 Leptolyngbya sp.
GGTTTCCATAACCGTCAACTCAAATGATTTCTACGCCCTTTCTTTCAGATTTTCGTTCTCTTGGCAACCCCTTACTGAAACTGGTGCAAGATCTGAGATAGCGCCATCCTTGGTCTACGGCTGATTCTTTGCGTCCAGGTGCAGGGCGATCCAGATCATTCTTTGCCCCTTTGAGTTCGATCGGGGCAATGATGCGCCCTTGCAATTTGACTTTTCCTTGCTTGTTTTCAGCCGCCGTAAACAAGCCCAATGCGCCATCGGCAGCACCGCCCCCGTCTGAAACCGTCTGCTCGGCGTGAATCTCCCAAACCCTGCCGCCACCCTGAATCACGGAGCGATAGTCCAAAATTTGCTGAAAGATGTCGTTGAGAAACTGCCCATGCAGCGACACTTCTTTAATTTCGTCCAGTGTCCCCTGTTGCAGGGTGGTGATCCACTGAGCAATCACCTGATGGCGACTTTCTAAATCAGCCGGGAAGACAAAATTCCGTAAGGCTTGATTGAGTGTCTTGCGATGAAAGAGGGCAAAGCTGGATGAATTAGACATTTATTTTGGGCGATCGCTTCCATAAAAGTACCCATTAAAGGTATTCGCGACTCAATTGAAAAAACAGGTTACATCATGTCTGCGCCCTGTGCTGATGACCACCAGCGGCAACATCTGCCATTTGGATGATCTGAACATACTTAACATAGCGATACGATTCGGGTGTTTTCTCAGGTCTTGCAGCACACTTTTAATCAGGCAATTGAACCTCTTGGTAGAAAGGGGAGTCTAACGCTGGCAAGAGCAGTGTATTCACTGAACTGAAAAACTGTTTCACAGTAAGCTCCTACTTTAGGATAGAAGGGTTTCTATAGTATGCCGAGATTTATGGAGCCGATTGATTCAGCAGGCATCGTGCGTTGGAGCGTTTTAGCAGGGCTGTTGACCGTCACCACAGGCTGTGGCTTTTTGCCCAAGTCTGACGCGGAAGCCCAAACGGGGCAACGGCAGGCGGAGAATAGTCCGGCATCCGTGGATGTGGCGATCGCCCGTACTATGCCCTTACAGCAACCCGTGGAATATACAGGCACCACGCAGCCCTATCGCCAAGTTTCGCTGCGATCGCAGGTGGAAGGAACGGTGCTGGATTTGACCGTTAATGTGGGCGATCGCGTCACGCAAGGGCAAACTGTGGGGCAGTTGAATGATGCAGTGCTAGCGGCGGCGGTGGTGGAAGCCAAAGCCGAGGTCGCGGCACGTCAGGCGGATGTAGCCCAAGCAAACGCAGAGGTTAGTACTGCCCGAACCCAAGTGGAAGAACAACGCTTGCGGCTGCAACAGACGCGATCGGATTTGGCACGGCTGGAACTGTTGTTTCGGGAAGGGGCGATCGCTGCCCAAGTGGTGGAAACCGCTCGAACGACGGCTGGTACGGCTCAACAAGCGCTGCGATCGGCAGAAGCCCAAGTGCGAACTCGTCAGCAAGCCGTGACGGCAATCCAGCGCCGGGTGATTGCTCAACGGGCGATCGTTGCCCAAGACAAAGAGCGTCAGTCCCAGACTCAGTTAATTTCACCCGTCACAGGCTCAGTCCTAGAGCGCGTTACAGAACCCGGCAACCTAGCGCAACCGGGTAGCGAGATCCTCAAGTTAGGCGATTTTAGTCAGGTAAAAGTGGTAGTTCAGGTTTCTGAGCGAGAGTTGGGCACCCTTCGCACTGGACAGCCCGTTCAGGTTCGCTTGGATGCCTTCCCCAAAAAGGCGATCGCCGGACGCATTGCCCGCATTTCCCCCGCCGCTGACCCCACCTCCCGCCTCATTCCGATCGAAGTCATCATTCCGAACGCCGATGGACGCATTGGCAGTGGTTTATTGGCACGGGTGAACTTTGCCCAACGGGCGATCGCCCGTGTCGTTGTGCCTGAAACCGCCCTAACCACGGATCAAGATCGGCGATCGCGCGCTCAATCTTCCGGTAGTGCTCAATCTTCCGGTGGTGCTCAATCATCTGAGCGTCCTTCTCAAACTAAAGGCAACATCTTCACCATCGTCAAGGGTGAAAAACCTACTGTCTCCGCCCGTCCCGTTACTTTAGGTAAACGCCTAGACGGACAGGTAGAAATTGTGTCTGGCTTGGGAGTGGGCGATCGCTTTGTTTCCCGCAGCAGCAAAGCCCTCAAAAATGGCGACCCCGTAAAACTGAGTGTGGTATCTGAAGGACTAAAAAAGGGGAATAAAAAAGGAGATAAAAGCTAATAGCCACAACCCTATTCTCTTATTCGTTGTGTCTTTTCAAGCTGACGACCCCTCTTCCCTTCACCCCTCTTACTCATCCACTCCTCACACTTATCCACCCTTCTTATGCAAGATCGTCCTCTTGGTTTCAGTCTAAGCGCCCTCTCCATTCGTCGGCATATTGGCACGTTAATGCTGACATTGGCAGTGATTGTGTTGGGTGTATTTTCTCTGACAACGCTACAAGTCGATTTGTTGCCCTCTATTACCTATCCTCGCATTGGAGTCCGCTTGGATGCGCCAGGGATTTCGCCGGAAGTGGCAGTGGACGAAATTACAAGACCATTGGAAGAAGCACTTTCGGCAACTGAAGGCGTGCTTCAGGTTTATTCCCAAACTCGCGAAGGGCAGGTGAGTTTAGACTTGTTCTTTCAGCCCGGTGGCAACATTGACCAGGCACTCAATGATGCCACTGCCACCTTTAACCGGGCACGGGGACAATTGCCCGACACCATTGAAGAACCTCGGCTATTTAAAGTCGATCCCTCTCAGTTACCC
>QBMH01000119.1:2789-6495 GCA_003249025.1 Leptolyngbya sp.
CAGTTACCCGTGTATGAGATGGCGTTGACTTCGCCGTCCCTAAAACTTGTAGATCTGCGCGTATTTGCAGATGAAGAGCTAGCGCGAGAATTAGGCGTGGTGCCGGGTGTGGCAGCAGTCGATGTATCGGGTGGGGTGGAAGAAGAAGTGCAAGTCACAGTAGACCTCAATCGCTTGCAAAGCGCGGGGGTTGGTTTAAACACGATGTTGACTGAGTTGGGCGATCGCAACCAGGATATTTCCGGCGGACGGATCTACGGCGAAAACTCTGAGCCACTCACTCGTGCGGTAGGCAAGTTTCAGAATGCGGATGAATTGCGGAATTTGTCTTTTGAGGTGGGGAATCAGGGGGCAGGGATTGGGGGACAGGCAAATGAGCCAACCACTTCTGAGCAATCCACTTCTGGACAACCAAATCAGCGGGTGTATCTGCGCGATTTTGCGGATGTGATTGATGGCGCACAGGAGCAGCGGATTTTTGTAGCCCTGAATGGAAAACCTGCGGTCAAGGTCAGCATTCAAAAACAACCGGATGCGAATACCGTTGAAGTGGTGGCAGGCGTGAAGAAACGCCTGGAAGAATTGCGCCAGTCAGGGCTTGTGCCTGAAGACATGACCCTATTGCCGACCCTAGACGAAGCCGTTTTCATTGGTGCAGCACTTGATAGCGTCACAGATGCCGCCCTTTCTGGTGCAGCCTTGGCAGCGTTAGCCGTTTTGGTCTTTCTAGGATCAATCCGTCAAACCTTGATTATTAGTCTCACCATTCCGTTGTGTACGTTGGCAGCCGCGATCGCCATGCGAATTAGCGGTTTTTCGCTCAATGTCTTTAGTTTGGCAGGACTGGCGATCAGTATTGGACAGGCAGTTGACACGTCAGTCGTCATTTTAGAAAACATCAATAATCGGGTAGGCGATTCCCAAAATCCGTCTTCCAATGGGACTCGTACGCGCTTTTCTAGTCGTTCAGCCATGAACTTGGTGGAAGATAGTAGTCGCGAGGTCGAATCGTCTCTCGTGGCGGCAACCGGCGCAAACCTAGTGTCTGTTTTTCCCTTTCTGATGATTGGTGGGTTCATTGCCCTCTTATTTAATGAGTTGATTCTCACCATTTGCTTTGCCGTGGCTGCCTCTTTATTGGTTGCAGTGACAGTCGTGCCAATGCTGTCCTCTCGGCTTTTAACCTTGCCCTCCAGCAATCTTGATCGCACCTGGCTATTTCGCACTTTTAACAACCGATTTGAGGCAGCAACTCAGCGCTACGCTAGCACTCTCAGTTGGGTGGTGCGCCACCGAATTTTGACCCTCATCCTCGTTTTTATAGTGCTAGGAGGAGGAAGCTTGTGGATGCTTGGCTCGATTCCGCAGGAAGTGTTGCCCCGCATTAGTACAGGACAAGCAAACCTCAACGCCCAATTTCCACCGGGCACCCCCTTAGCCACGAGCCGTAAAGTAATGAACGAGGTGGATGAAATCCTCAAAGCGCAACCCGAAACGGAATACGTTTTCACTACGGTAGGCGGTTCTTTGTTTGGCTCTAATACGAATGCCAACTCACTTCGCAGTTCCAGCACGATTACGCTCAAACCAGGAACCAATGTGCAAGCATACGTGACCAAAGTCACCAAACAGTTTCGTAAGCTGAACCTGGTCGATATTCGGCTACGGCTGAGTCCAGGACAGGTGCGCGGTTTGATCACAAACAATTCACCCGTTCGAGGGGCAGAAGTGGATGTGATTTTGCAAGGACAAAACGAGGAGAATTTGACCCAAGCAGGACGACAGGTGCTAGAGGCATTGGAACAAAAGGCATCCTTAACCAGTTTCCGCCCGGACGCGGATGATCGCCAGCCTGAAATTCAAATTCGCCCTGACTTAGAACGTCTCTCTGCCCTCAACCTCAATATTCAAGACATTGGCGCATCGTTGCAAACCGCGATCGAAGGCACCATTCCTACCCAAATTCAGCGGGGCAATCGGTTAGTGGATGTGCGAGTCCGGCTTGCTCGTGCCAACATTCAGCAACCTTCCCAAATTCTCCAGCTTCCTCTTTTCACCAGCGATAATCGCTTGGTGAGGTTGGGAGATGTGGCTCAAATTGAGGAAAGCCGCGCTCCTGGAGAAGTGCGACGAATTAACCAGCGACAGGTATTTCTCATTGCGGGAAACTTGAATGAGGGAGCAAGCCTAAGTGAAGCCATTCAACAAGTGAATCAAGTGGTGCGCGACATTGAATTGCCTGAAGGGGTGAGTGTATTACCCAGTGCAGCGGCTGAAAGTAATAGTCAACTGCAATCAACATTGCCCATTTTGGGTGGCTTGGCGGCGTTTTTGGTATTCGTCATTATGGCGGTGCAATATAACTCTCTAGTTGACCCACTGGTGATTATGTTCACGATTCCCTTAGCGTTGGCAGGCGGCATTTTTGGGCTATTTCTGACTAAAACCGCGATTGGGGCAACGGTGATTGTGGGAGCGGTGCTGCTGGTGGGGATTGTGGTTAACAACGCCATCATCATGGTGGAACTGGCAAACCAAATTCGAGAACGGGACGACTGCGATCGCCGCACTGCCATCCTACAAGCTGCCCCTCAACGGCTGCGCCCCATTCTCATGACCACCATCACCACCGTTTTGGGCTTGTTTCCCCTAGCTCTAGGATTGGGTCAAGGCGGAGAATTTCTTCAGCCGCTCGGCATTGTAGTCTTTTCTGGCTTATCCCTGGCAACCCTATTGACCCTATTTCTAATCCCTTGCTTTTATGTGATTCTGCACGACTTTTTCAACCAAGACTTTTTGAAAGGGCGGGGCAAAAAATCGCGATCGCAGGTGCCACTGCCCGATCCTGACTTTGAGCCTGCGATCGCCTCAGAAACTCACAGCAAGTAACCCAGATTAAGCAGTTGGAGCGTTTGATTTGGATAGCTGCGATCGCAAATTGAGCAGAAATTTGCTGACTTTGTAGCCAGAAAAACCTAAAATTCCAATGACTAGAACACCTGCAACCAGGGGTAGAGCAAGGGCAAGCAGAGTTAAGGTGATCGCGGCAATTAGCTCGATCGTCGCCAAAATAGGATTGGTAATACCGCCGGACATTGCAGTCGAGGTGCCGCGCAAAAGATTCAGTAAACCCTTAGTTAATGCTGCCGTACCGCCGCCTGCAATGATTGCTAAAGTCCACTGCAAAACTGGGTTCAAATCGGAGGACGTATGACTCACAATAAATGTCCCCAAAATAATTGCCAGGGGAGTTGCGATAAAATCCAAGGCGTTGTCAAACCAGGGAATGTAATAGCCGCCAATTTCTAGCACACAGGCGATCGCCAACACAATCAACGCCGGAGAGGTTTCCATCCAATCAAACTGGGTTGGCAAATCAATATGCCCCACTACCGCCGCAAGGCTCAATACCAAAAATGGCACAAATACTCGGAACCCTACCGCTGCGCTAAGGCTGATTCCCAGTAACAGTTCGATGAAAGTATCAAAGCTGATGACGTGATCCATATGCCTGTCCTCCTCCAACCCATCCTCCTCTCAATATAGCGATTGGATGGATTGGATCAGCACCAAATGGTTCTTCTAAGCTGTGGTCGGGCTAAATTTCAAGGCAACCCCGTTCATACAGTAGCGATCGCCGGTTGGGGCAGGACCATCATCAAACACATGTCCCAAATGTCCACCGCAACGCCGACAATGCACTTCA
>QBMH01000119.1:6505-15149 GCA_003249025.1 Leptolyngbya sp.
CACTTCAACCCGCGTCATCAAAAACGAGGTGTCGGTTGTGGTTCTGGTTGCTTCAGCGATCGGGGCATAAAAACTGGGCCAACCCGTGCCGCTGTTAAACTTTGTGGCTGATTGAAACAGCGGCAAATCACAGCCAGCACAGGCAAAAACCCCATTTCGATGCTCTTGATCCAGTGGACTGGTGCCAGCCCGTTCGGTGCCCTGCTGCCGCAAAACGTAGAATTGCTCTGGGCTTAGGACCTTGCGCCATTCCGCCTCAGTTTTTGTCACTTCAAACTTACCCTTGAGCGCTTCCGCGTTTGCTGCTCCAGTAGACTGTGAGCCAATCAGAGAGCGAGAAAACCAGGTTACACCCAGAAAAGCGGCACCTGCCCCTAAAAAATATCGTTTTTTCATACTGTTTGGTTCTTCCGTCCTTGTTTCGTGGGTCATGGGGAGATGTGTATATAAAGTTATACGGATCAAACAAGCTCAATGGTTTTAAGGGGCGGTTTTGGGTGTTGAGTTTTCCATTCGTCATTTTCCTTTACCTCTCCACTTCTTGCCCCTCGCCCTTCACCTAAAAATCGGCTGCCACAGGCGGATGCCATCACTGCCGCCGCCGATGACAGCGCGTTGATCGGCTCCAAATTCGACAAACATGCCGCTGTAGTCTGACCCGCGTAAGGTGCCTAAAAATCCAGGGGGGCGAATCCGCCACAGGTTAACGGTTCCGCCGTAGGTTGTGGCAAATAGACGACGATCGCCGCTAACCGCCATATCAGAACCCACAGAATCGATCGCCCGAATAAACCGTCCCGATTCCACATTCCATAGTTTGATGCCCCTTTGCCCTTTAACCCCATCACTGCCCGTAATCAAGATCTGGCGATCGGCAAAGCTGAGGGCATTAAGTTCACCTGAGTTAAAGGTGTACCGTTTGGTTTGAGTTGCCAAATCCCACAGAGTGGTTTCTTGTGCGCCTGCTGCCAGCGATCGCCCATCGGGGTTAAAAGCAAGATCATTGACTAACCCGGCATCCAACGTATACAGCAGTTTTTGAGTTGCCACCTCCCAAATCTGGATACCATTTGGACTGATTGCCCCATCTGCCCACTGGCGCAGACGACTACCACTGGCTAAACGAATCCCATCAGGGCTAAACGCTAAATTAGTGACTCTGCCTGACTTAAAAGTTGATAACAAGGTGCCCTTGGCTACGTTCCAGAGTTTAATGGTTTGATCAAGGCTGCTGCTGGCAAGTAAAGTTTTATCAGGACTAAAGGCAAGGTCGGTGATCCAATCGGTATGCCCAATCAAAGTATTTTTCAACCCGACATTGGGCAGTGACCAAACTTGAATCATTTTGCCATTGCTGCTCGCAAACAGTTGTCCATCAACGGTGGCGGTTAGGGCTGTAACGGCTCGATTCGTCAGGTTTTTGGGTAAGCCGTAACAGACAGGCAAAGGCGTTTGGGGAGGCAAACAAACCTGGTCAGAAGTTCGCGCCGCGATCGCCGCTTTCACAAAGCTATAAATGACAATCACTAGAGCTACTAGCAATGCCGCTGCTATACTGAATCCCAAAATTTGCGAAAATCGTCGTTGCTGCCTCATTTCATCTGTCTTTGCTCAATGGCTAATGAAATTCGTTTGATTTCTGTTCTTTTTATGCCCATTTGCAAATGCCAAGCTTGGTAAAAACGGCACTTCCGCGAAATTTATTTGGCATTGGGGCGCTTTTCGGAGCCGCTTTGCCATTATCCATTTATCTGTCTGTTGCACTCACCATCTTAGGTCTAGATAAGTTCCATTACGTCTTAGCAGGAGGGAAAAGGTTTGCGACTTTTCCCAATGCCGCGACCCATTTGGGGATTAGTCTGAGCTACCTATTCTTGGTCTTGCTTCACTTGATCTGGCTGCTGGGAACGCCTTACTCCTATCATCCGGCTCACTTCAAGGATGTTCTAAGGCGGGTCGTCATCTTTCTGCTGTTTGCTTTGATTGCTTATCCTTTAGGAAACGATATTTATCTATATCTGCACTTTGGGCTGATGAATCTCAGTCATGTCGATCCTTACACAACCCCCGCAGGTGGCTTTGTTTCTGGACTAACTCCATTTGTGGATTGGAAGCAAACGTCTACTTATGGACCCGTTTCGCAACTGCTGTTTAGTATTTCTGCCAGCGCGATCGCTGTTCATCCTATCTTGGCGATTTATCTGTTCAAAAGCATCTGCGCGATCGCCCATGTGTTTAACGGCTACCTCATTTGGAACATTTTGCCGCCCCTGCAACGCGGAAAAATTACCACTGCCTATTTACTTTGCCCATTGCTGTTACTGGAGCAAGTCGGGTCTGCCCATGTGGATGTGTTTGTGAATACCTGCGTGTTAGTCATGGCGACTTGTTTGGTAAAACAGCGCTATGTCACCGCATTTTTGCCAGTGTGGGGCGGCTTTTTAGCCAAAACCATTCCGATTATTTGGCTACCATTACTGGGGCTGTTTTTAATCCGGCAACAGCGCTGGAAACAACTGGCGATCGCGCTCCTCTGCTCTCTGCTGATCGTGGCTGCTCTTTCTTTAACCGTGTTGCCCAGTCTTCAATCGTGGCGCAGTTTGCTGAATCCCGGCGTAGTGGGGCAATATCAGTCATCTTTGCCAGCACTTCTCCGGGCAAGCTTTGAAACTCTCCAAATTTTTGTGCCTGGATTTTTGCCCCTGGGTGACCAAAAACAGGTGCTTTTGAAGGTCGCACGCTATGGGCTGCTGGTTTTCGCTACATTTTATGCTTTGACGGTGCTGCATATGTTTCGTAAACCTGCTTACTCAGCCCTGAACCTGATGGAAGCGATCGGCTGGGTAACTTTAGTGCTGATGCTCTACAGTACCTCTTGGTTAATGCCCTGGTATGTGTCGGTGCTATTGGCGATCGCCGCCGTCATTCCCACCGCACAAGTGTTTGGCTTAACCACTTTAATGTTTATGGTGTCCAGCAGCGCCATGTATTGGCTGCAAGGAGATGCCGGATTACGGAGCTTAGTGACTTTGGGATTGCCAACCCTCGCCTTGATCATTGGCTCCAAGCTGTTTGCTACTCAAATGGTTGAGGCTAAGGGAGGCGATCGCCCACCTTGCTAATCAGTGGCAATCGTATCGATTTTCGTTGCCATAGTCGCGCCATTAACCACAAATTTGTCACAAAATAGCCCGATGTCAGCAAGCTATTCGTCACCAGCAGCGGCAAAGCGAACGAGTCTGAAGTTTCTGCACCAATGCCCAACAAGACATAGCCTAACAGCCACGCGATCGTCAGCGTTACCACCGTTCGGCTCAAATCCTGACGCTGCTTGCCGCCCTGACGATAATAAAGCGTCCACAACGCTGGGAAAAATCCCACTACAGGCACCAAATACCAAAAAAGCTGAAATCGCTTAGCCTCTGCGCTATCCAAGGAATTATCTTTATTCACAGGTCTCTTAATTCGCATCCAATAATGATAATGCCAGTAGATGAGAGAGTTGGGAGTTCGGAGGTGGGAATTCAGAGTTGTGAATTCATTGGATAGGCAATAATCCGCACCCCGCACTTTGGACTCTGCACTCTACATCTCGTACCTCGAACTTTGTACCTCGAACTTCGTACCTCATTTAAGCTAATCTGGATTCTGTAATGGATGGAATTTTTGAGGAGTTAACCTTGGAACGGACATTTTTGGCGATTAAGCCGGATGGAGTGCAGCGGAAACTGATTGGTGAAATTATCCGTCGTTTTGAAGCGAAAGGCTTTACTCTGGTTGGCTTAAAGCTAATGAGCGTTAGCCGCGAACTTGCAGAAACTCATTATGGAGTGCATCGCGAAAGACCCTTTTTCCCAGGTCTAGTGAATTTCATCACGTCTGCACCGGTGGTGGCAATGGTTTGGGAAGGGAAGGGAGTCATTGCTTCCGCGCGTAAGATTATTGGGGCAACAAACCCGCTCAATTCAGAACCTGGAACGCTGCGCGGCGATTTTGGGGTTGATGTGGGACGCAATATCATTCACGGTTCGGATGCACCGGAAACAGCAGAGCAAGAAATCAAGCTTTGGTTTAAGCCTGAAGAGTTGGTCAGTTGGGAGCCTTCGGCGATCGCGTGGATTTATGAGTAGAAACTAAACCTTAATTTTTGGTTTCAACCGGTGATTCGGCTGCCTCAGATATTTCAGGGGCAGCTATTTTTATGTCTGGTGATCCGGCTGTGATTTCTGGTGATTCTACTGGCATCAAGCTGCTATCCACACCCTCTTTTCGCTGAGAAAAGCCCCATAGAAACGTGAGCGCAATCACCGATATCATCAACCACTCTGGTGGAACAAGACTGTCATTTATCACTCGCAGGAGTAACCGAAAACCAACGAATGCGACGGTGACATAGCCTGCATCTTCCAAGTGAGTGAACTTGTCTAGCCAGCGGATAAATAGCCCTGCCATAAACCTAAGAGCGACAATGCCAATTGTGGCACCCACCAAAATAAGCCAGGTTTCCTTAGAAATTGCGATCGCCGTAGTGACGCTATCTAGGGAAAACGCCAGGTCGGTGACGGCAATTACAGGAATCGCTTGCCATAACGATTTAAAGCGAGGTCCATGATGACCGTTTTCTCTACCCTCTTCTGAGCTTGAAGTAAAATATTGAAAAACTAACCACAGTAAGTAGAGCGCACCCGCTAGTTCAAACTGCCAATAATTAGCCACCCACGTTGCGGTTAAAATCAAGCTCATCCGCAAAATGTAGGCAAATACTAAGCCGATGTTGAGCGCACGGCGTTGTAAAGCAGGGTCATGTAAGCCTTGAGCGATCGCAGCAAGGGCGATCGCATTATCGGCTGAAAGTACCGCTTCTAATGCCAGTAAAACGGGCAACAAAAGCAGTGTATCTGTTCCAAAATTCGGTGAAAAATCAAGCAGTTGGTCTATCATCCAGTGTTCTCAAAACGGCAATGCTGATATAAATCGAAGTAATTTCTTAAAAAGTTGCTTTAAATTGAACTGTAGATATCGATTATGACATTACCTAGTCCTACAGCTTGGCAAAGTACGGGGTACGAAGAGCGAAGTATGGGGTAGGGGGTGAGGAGCGAAGTGATTCTGATGAACTCTGAACTCCGAACTCCAAACTTCAAAGTATTTCAACTTGTAACAAGATGGTTCCGAAAGAGTCCGTTGTATCCGACATTAGAGGACGATAGATTTCAAATATTCCCATTAGGAGTCTTGAAAGTATGTCTTTATCCGATAGTCAGGTTTTTGTTGCCTTAGTAGTTGCTTTGATTCCTGGAATTTTGGCATTTCGCCTTTCCACAGAGCTTTACAAGTAAACTTCCTTATTAATCGATCAATACTTAGCCTGTTTTGCAGATTTGACTCTACAATTAGCGCGATGGTTAATCCAAGATTTTGGAGATCCAGTCCTGTTAATAGAGAGCAATGAAGCGAAATAGGCTTAGTTTTTAAAGACTGCAAATAACTTGCTAGAGCGATCGCAAAGTGCCAATGTGTCAGTTTATAACCGTTGTACGCTTTGGATTAAGTTCTAGAGTCAGGGTGATTTGCTCTAAAAAGAACTGATCTGATCGTGGGATTATCTCTAGTCGCATCGAAAAATTCATTTTGGATTGTTGCCCCCAGTTGGGAACAATGAAGTAAAGTGTAGAGACTTTGAACCCTGCTTTTGAGTTGTTAGAGTACTGACATATGTACGCACTGAAGCCACCAACCCCCAAACACCAATCAGCGAGACCTTTGCGGGTTGTACCCAAAGCAAAAGCAAAGATAAAGACAAAGCTTCGTAAAAAAGCAAAGCCTTATCGGGCGATCGCTTATGAAGCAGCCGCTAAGCTTACCGTCAACGTAGTGCTGTCGATCGCATCCATTGGTGCGCTGTTTCAACTATTACCTTATCGCTCTTCCCAGGAAATCAAGCTGCAAGAACTTCAAGCGGCAGTTAAATCTACGGGGAATCGAGTCGAACAGGTGCAATCCAAGTTCAGCTACTACTTCGACCCCAGTCAAGCCAGAGAATCCATGCAAGAGTTAACCGGACGCATTGATCCACAGCGTCGGCAAATCGTTTGGAAAGCGCCTGCACCTGATGCTGTTAAGGCTTTAAGTTCGCCTACTGTTTCAGAACAGGCAGATAACTAAAGAGCAGAAAATTTTGGCAATTATAAAGATGCTTGAACTCTAAAAGAATTTGTGCATCTTTCTTAATTTCGCAGGTTTAATTGACTAGGGGCTTTAGGAGTTCATCTAGCCAGTCGTTGACTTGAAACCGCCGTCTGTAAGAGGTATCGGCTTTAGACCCTGTGAGAGGTAAGCGAGATAGGGCACGGTCATAGTCTGCGATCGCATAGTTCCAATCGCCCCAAAGGTGATAGGTGCGCCCTCGCTCGGCGTATAAATGACCATCGACAGCGGCAGGTACTCCCACCAAATCAGTTGTGTTCAAAAACTGACTAATCTGAAGGGCTAAATCAAAGGTTTCGATCGCCGCTTCATACTGCTCCAAATCTCGAAACGTAATTCCCAAATTTAGGCGTGCCCGAATATCAATCGGATTTAGATCAATGGATGTTTCATAATCTACGATCGCGGCTTCTAAATCTCCCATGGCAACATAGCAATTTGCTCGATTGTTATAGACCTTTGCCAATCGTGGGTTGAGATGTAGTGCTTGGTTATAGTCTGTTAATGCTTGACTAAATTGTCCTGTTTGAAAATACAGCAATCCACGATTATTAAAACTGCTGACGTTACCAGGATTATGATCAATTAACCAGGTAAACAAGTCGATCGCTTCGACATAGTGTCCGCGTTGGGCATCGCTTAAGGCTTGCTGCCGCAATAAAGTTTCTTGCTCAGTTTGACTCAGGTAAGCGTTGGGTAAATCCATCAACGGCTGCGTCCAGTTTGTAGAAGAAGAGTGAGAAATGCTCATGGTTTGACGAGAAACACTTTGTTTAGAAAAGCTTTGTTTAGAAAAGCTGTGCATTGCCTGTTCTTGATGGGCAGACGCGATCGCAGAAGAGAGAGTCACGCGACGCAAGCGTCTAGAACTGGTTGATTGCATTGGATACATGCGGAGTGTCATGCCGTTCTCACGTGAATAGTAAGTTAACTGTATGGAGCGATCGCCTGAAAAAGCCGAAGTTTTGTGGCACTTGCCCATGTGTCTAATCATTAGACTAGTAAGCTATTGAAACAGATCACTCCAGAGATGCATTTAGATAAAATTCTCTCTGTTAGTCTCTACACCTGCTGCAAATCAAATTTCTGAAAAACCACTCAACAAGGGGCGATACACACGACTTTCTCTTTCTCCACAGCCGTTGATCCTTGCTCCGGACGCGATCGCAAAATTTGCTACCTAATCACTTATTCCGTGCCACATGGATGTTGATAAAATACAACTTGATCCAGCCCATGCATTCTTAGGAATAAACTAGAACGACTTATGACCATTGCAACGGCTGATTTAGATACGTCTGATATTGTTGCAGACGATTATGTAGTACTCGGTTTAGCGACCTGTTTTATTAAAGAAGAGGGCGAAATCTATCAAGTTCAAGTGATTGAGCCAATTCCTTCTGCGGCATTAGAAGCGATTCTTAAAGGAATTGCTACCTCTTATGGAATGGCGATCGCGACGACTTTTGGTTCCGTTTTTGCAGATAACACACCCCATATTCCCGCTGAGTTTCCCGCAGATGCTCAGTTTTGTGATGATTTTGCGTTTCGCTTAGTTGCCGCGACCCGCACCTACAAAGCTCGTCCTATCGCCCAAGCTCATATTCCTGTGGGCACTGCTAAAAGCGATTTCAATTTCTCGGTTGAGCGTAAACGTGTACTGAATATGCAGCGCACTGTTAGCACCGAAGATAACGTTAAACAACATGAATATACCCACAAAGTGCTTTAGAGTCCGTGGGGAGTTTTGAGTACAGAGTTTTGAGTACGGAGTTTTACAAGTGTTTTCACTTGCACTCGCCCGTTATTCTCTCACCCATCTAAACGGAGCAGATCATGTTAAAACTTTACGGAGGTGCCCGCAGTCGGGCATCCATTGTCCAGTGGTATCTGGAAGAATTGGCAGTTCCCTATGAGTTTGTCTTGCTAGATATGCAAGCGGGTGAACATCGCCAACCTGCTTTTTTGGCAATTAATCCGATTGGTAAGGTGCCTGCCATTGTGGAAGGAGACTTTAAGCTATGGGAGTCGGGTGCAATTTTGCTATACCTTGCTGAAAAATATGGTGAGCCTGGTCTATCTCTGGAGCGGCGATCGCTGCTTAACCAATGGATTAATTATGCCAATGCCACTCTGGGTTCAGCCATAATTTCAGATGAAACGAAAGCAACGGAACGACCGCGCCACATGACGATGCTGAACCATTTGTTGGAGAAACAGCCGTTCCTTGGGGGTGACGCATTTAGTGTGGCGGATGTGGCGGTTGGTTCCCTAATTGTTTATTGCCAAAGGATGTTTCAGCTTGATTTGGGCGAATATTCTGCTGTAGCCAATTACGTTAAAAGCCTTTCTGAGCGTCCTCCTTGTCAAAAAACAATGCTAAGAGCCTATCCGGAAAATGTTAGGAGCTTACGACCGACAATCAAACAAGCGGCAA
>QBMH01000011.1:0-43008 GCA_003249025.1 Leptolyngbya sp.
ATCTCTACATCCCTCAGTTTATCTGATCTGTAGCTACTCCAATTTAATTTGGTATTAGCCTCACCTCTGGGAAAGGCTTAATACCAAACATATAGATTACTCGCCTTTTCCAACGACTTTATCTTTAAATGATTTGCCAGCGCTAAATGCTGGAACTTTTGTTGCCGGAATTTTGATTGGCTCGCCAGTCGAGGGGTTGCGTCCTTCCCGCGCTTGGCGATCGCGGGATTCAAAGGTGCCAAACCCAACTAACGTTATCTTCTCACCACTAGCAACGGTATCTACAATGACATCCAACAGTGCCGAAAGCACAACATCAGCATCTTTCTTAGTGACAGTTGCCTTTTCAGCAATCTTGTCAACCAGTTCACCTTTATTCATATTCCAAAATCCTTAGAATGACTGCTGTGATTATACTTGAGGGTTTTGAAAGTGCAACAGTTTTGCTAATCTCCGAAAATAATTTTATTATCTAAACGCTTTAAATTATTCACCAACCCCTCATCTGGCAAGGATTCTAGCCAATGGGCACCTATTTCCTTAGACGCAACATAGCTTTATCGGAAAAAGTGTTTTAGTGTTCTGTTAAGAATCCTTTAAGACATTGAAAACTCTCATTCAGTAGCCTCTCAATTATTTCCTATCCATCTAATTAAAGTGGATACACCATTAAGCTAAGGGCTTCAATTAACGCTGCAAAATATCTGTTAGGAAGTCAGTTAAGCACATCGGATCAATCTCTTGAAAAACTTTGGTGTGAACAATATCAAACTTTGCACCCAGGCGCGATCGCAAATCATCGTCCAAGGCAGATAGAAACCCTCTGGCGATCAAGTCATCCCCAATGTGAGCAAAACCAATTCCCAATTCATTATCTGAATCCAGCGCATCCGCAGCATGGGCGATCGCCTTCGCGATTTTCATTCGCTCCAATGGTTCACCATCAATCAACACGATAATAATGGCTCCATTCTGCTTCATCAGCTTTGCAGTCTTGCGGATAAAGTATTCATCTAGAGCCAACTGCAAACCATCTAGCAAAGAAAGGGTTTTTGGAGGGTAGTTCTCTTGAAAAATTTCGTCTACTTGCGCTGGAGTCACTTGCTCGTATCGTTTGAATGCACCCTCCGAATGGTCACGAGAGGAAATATAAACCGTAATTCCATCGGGATCGAGTTCTTCGCAGGTTTGAGCTAATGCCACAATTGCCGAGTGAGCCGCCGCCCAACGATGATCATAGCCCGGAGGCATGGTAGTAATACTGGCAGCGGTTTTTGCGACGATTAGGGTATAGTCGCGGTTTTCTAGCAGGGTGTTGGGCATATAAATATTTTCCTCAGAGCAGTGCAAAACGCAAGCCAGAAATCAGCAATATTCTAGCTTGACTCTTGGCTTTCAAATTCTAGATTTTTTCTGTAGAGCGTTTTTGGGGAGGACTTAACTGAAAGCGCTATTGCTATTAGCGTTGCCATTATCAAGCTAAAAATTTGTAGAATTATTTTTTTTACATATAAAATTCAATCAGCTATTCAAACTCACTTTCAAAGGCAATCTACTCCACTCCTATCATTAAGTTTTTTCCAAAAATCGTTTTTTATTCTCTCTGACAATATAATTCTCAGTAATATTACTTATACCCGCTAAAAAAATATCCAGCTAAAAAGGCGTTCCTGGCATGGCTCAGACTTGGTATCGGCATCGGGCACCTGTCGCGATCGCTAGCTTCGGACTTGCTGGATTATGCTTCACTGCGATCCCGTCTTCGGCTCAGATCAGTCCCGATCAAACCTTGGGAAACGAGTCATCGATTGTTTCGCCGAATGTTGCGGTGCACGGATTTCCAGCAGAACTGATCCAGGGCGGAGCCATACGCGGGGTAAATTTATTTCATAGCTTTTCACAATTTAATGTGCGGGATGGGCAGCGAGTTTACTTTGCCAACCCAGTCGGCATTGAAACCATCTTAAGCCGCGTCACGGGAGCCGATCCCTCTAAAATCTTCGGAACCTTGGGCGTGAATGGCACAGCCAACCTGTTTTTGATCAATCCGAACGGCATTTTGTTTGGACCTAATGCCCGTTTAGATGTGGCGGGTTCTTTTTTAGCCAGTACCGCCAGCAGCTTCAAGTTTCCCGATGGCAGCGAATTCAGCGCCACGAATCCTCAAGCTCCGCCATTACTAACGGTGAATATCCGTCCTGGTTTGCAATATGGCGCAAACCACCAGGCAACGATCGCCAATGCTGGCAACCTGACCGCCGGAAAAGACCTGACCTTGGCAGCAGGCAACCTGGATCTGCAAGGACAACTGCAAGCAGGTGGCGACTTAACCCTGAGAGCATTGGACACCGTGAAAATTCGCGATCGCCTCACCACTCCCTTCATCGCTGCCGCAGGTGGAGCGCTGACCGTACAAGGCGATAGCGGGATCGACATCTTCGCCCTCAATCACCTCAACAGCGGCTTATTTTCTGGCGGCGATCTGGTGCTGCGAAGTAACAGCGCAGTCGGCGGCGATGCCCATTACACAGCAGGCGGCGACTTTCGGATTGAAACATTAAATGCCACGCTTGGAAATCTTGTCAGTCCTCACGATCCAGTGATTCGCGCCCAAGGAAATGTTATTTTTAACGACTACACGGGTGCCTCACTTCATATTTTGGCTGGAGGCAGCGTTATTGTGTCAGGAACGATTTTCATTACCGCTCCCGACGGCGTGAATGGCTTAGTTGAAACCATGATGCTATCGGATGGCAAAACAGTCGTAAACATCAATGGCAGAACCACTCCAACCTTAGATATTCGTGCCGGAACAACTGCTGTGGGCATCCCAATTGGGTTGACCGGTGCCGGAGTGGGTTTTATACCAGCGCCTATCATTGGCATTACTCCAACCAATGCTGACATTCGCCTTGGCACTATTTTCACCCCAGCCAACAGTGAAGGGTTAGTTCTTCTCACGAATCAATATCAGCCCAATGCGCTCAATGGCTCAATTCAGGTCAATCTGATCGACACGTCCGTCAACTCCTTTCTAACTAATGGCGGTGCAGTATTTATCGATTCTCGTAGCGATGTGATTGCAAGTACCCTCAACACCTCCGCATCGATTGGTAGCGGTGGGCGAGTGGTGCTGTTTGCGAAGGGATCGATCGCAACGGATGCAATCAACGCCGCAACCTCTAGCCTCATCAGCCTAAATGGGGGCGAGGTCACTCTCCAGTCAACTGGCAATCTGACCACAGGCGAAATCAGGACAGATGGGGGCTTGTTTGGGGCAGGGGGCGCGATCAACCTGACCAGCACGGCTGGCACCATTGGATTTCGCCCTGGTAGTCAAGTCAACAGTGCAACCTACGGCGCAGCATCCAGCGGCAATATTGCTCTCACGGCTAGAGCCGTAGACATTACACCGGGCACATCTCTAATCACGTCGTCTTTTGCCACTGGAGCCGCCGGAAACATCACGATTAATTCACCGGCTGTCAGCCTATCTGGGGCGCAACTTCTGGCTGTGGCTAGTAACGTGGGGAGTGCTGGAGCGATCGCTATCAATACCGGCACAACGGGAACAGTAACCTTTCAAGATCGTTCAGTTGCCTCCTCGTTTACCATTGGCACGGGTGCAGCAGGTGCTATTTCCATTAACACCGGACAGTTGACGGTACAAAACTCTGCGATCGCTAGTGTTACGCTGGACGCGATCGACTTAGGATTAACTGGATTTACGGGCGGTGGTCAAGGCGGCAATTTGACTATCAACGCCGCTGAGTCAGTCAATCTTATGAACACCTTACCAACGAATGTTTTTGACTTTGATGTCGAAACACCTGCTGGTATCAGTACTATTTCTGCACCTGTTGGTCTGTTTAGCCGCAGCCAGTCATCCGGCAAAGCAGGTGATATTCAAATTAGCACTCAGCAGTTGGTTGTTGAAGGTGGCGCATCCATTGCCACCTCGACTAGCCGTAGTGGTCAAGCTGGTAGCCTAATCGTCAATGCTTCCAGTTCGGTTGAGTTAAGTGGCACCAGTCTCTCCGCTCAATCGGCTGGTGAATTGGTTCGGGTTTCCACAGGATTGTTTACCGAAGCCGATGCCAATTCTACGGGAAATGCTGGCAGCATTGAAATCGACACAAGGCGATTGCTAGTGCGAGATGGTGCGGTTGTGTCTACCTCTGCCGCAGAAAGAACATCGGGGCGGGGTGGAGATTTGACCATTAGGGCTGATACTGTCGAGGTGATTGGAACCTCTGCCGATGTACTAAACCGGAGCGCATTGATCACGGCAACAGTGGGTACGGGTGACGCTGGAAATCTTATGATTGACACCCGTCAGCTATGGGTTCTCAATGGAGGAGTGATTTCTAGCAGCACCTTAGATCAAGGACGCAGCGGTAGTTTAACCATCAATGCCTCGGAATCGGTCAATTTGATTGGCACTGCACCCGATACTCTACCCAGCACACTGGCAACCAGTACCGCTGGAACAGGAGATGGTGGCACGCTCACTCTTCAAACCCGCCGCCTAGTAGTTCTAGATGGAGCCTTGGTTTCTGCTGCTACCTATAACCAGGGTGTTGGGGGGAATCTGCATATTAACGCTTCTGAGGCAGTGGAATTAGCGGGGCAAGCTAGGGATGGTCGTCCAGGAGGATTGTCTGCCGGGTCTGGAATTGAGGGTTATTCTCAGGTGATTGATCGCCTACTGCAAAGCTTCCAGATTGATAAGCAAATTGATACCTCCAAAGCATCAGGGGCAGGAGGAAATGTGCGGGTTGCAACGAACTCGCTAACGCTGCGAGACGGAGCCACGATTTCAACTGAAACCATTGGTCCCGGTATGGGTGGCGACATTTTGGTACAAGCCTCAACTGTCTCGTTAAATACAGCAGCTCAAGTTTCTGCCCGAACATCTGGGGCGGGGGCGGCAGGGGATATTGTACTTCAGGTGGGCGATCACCTATCGCTTACTGGCTTAGGTACTGGCTTGTTTGCCAACACTGAATCACAATCAACTGGCAGAGGTGGTAGCATTTTTGTGACCGCTCCAACCAGCCTAATTCAAGACGGGGCAGGCATTAGCGTCGGCAGTCGGGGTCAGGGTCAGGGCGGTAATATTCAAGTGAGTGGTCGAACGCTCACGCTCCGCGATCGCGCTTATCTCACGGCTGAAACTCTCAGTACTGACGGAGGTAATATCGCAATCACTTTAGCTGACCTGTTGGTATTGCGCCGGAATAGCTTAATTTCAACCACCGCAGGCACAGCTCAACGTGGCGGCAATGGAGGCAACATCACCATTTATATTCCCGATGGGTTTATTGTCGCGGTGCGATCGGAAAATAGCGATATTGCTGCGAATGCATTTACAGGCAACGGGGGACAGGTCAATATTACTGCCTATGGCATCTTTGGCATTCAACCTCGCCCGAAGCTCACGCCATTCAGTGATATTACTGCCAGTTCGCAGTTTGGCATCAATGGCACCATTCTCCTCAGTACGCCCAATGTTGATCCAAGTCGGGGATTAGTTGCCTTTCCTGGAAATCTTGTTGATCCTGCCCGCCAGATTGCCCAGACCTGTGTTCCTCAAGGAGCAGCACGAGCGAATTCCTTCACAATAACGGGGCGCGCAGGATTACCTGCCAGTCCCGATGAACCATTACAAAGCCAAGAGGGACTGGCAGATTGGGTCATTGTTCAGGATGAAAGCAGTCCATTCAGGGGGAATGGAAAAACACAAAGCAGTTTGCCTTTACAGGTGCCCTCACTGATTGAAGCTCAAGGATGGGTGCAAGAAGCAGATGGCACGATCGCTCTGATTGCCCACGCCCCAAACGCAGTTCCCGCCAAGTCCTGGCTGCGATCGCCGGACTGCGGCGAGAAAAAGTAGTTGGGATGAGCCAGGGAAAGCCCGTTCCAATCCTCTGTGATTCTCCCGATTCTGTCTATTTCCATGGATAGAATCCCTGAGATCGCCCCAGTTCAACTTATTCATATAGAGCGCACAGAAGCCAGTCGTACAGTAGAATATGACGGTTGTATTGTGCGACACGAACCTTGATTGAGCGCTATACTCTGCCCGCAATGGGCAACTTGTGGACGGACGATTACAAGCTGAAAACCTGGCTGGATGTGGAGATCGCGGTGTGCGAAGCTCAGGCAGATCTGGGCTATATTCCAGCGGAGGCAGTGGCAGAAATTAAGGCGAAGGCAAAGTTTGATCCGCAGCGAGTGCTGGAGATTGAAAAAGAAGTCAAGCATGATGTGATTGCCTTTCTCACCAATGTGAATGAGCATGTGGGCGATGTGGGTCGCTACATTCACTTGGGCATGACCAGTTCCGATATGTTAGATACGGCGTTGGCGCTGCAAATGGTTGCCAGCTTGGATGTGATTTTGACGCAGCTTGAATCACTGATTCAGGCAATTCGGTTTCAGGCGCAGCAGCATCGCAACACGGTAATGATTGGGCGATCGCACGGGATTCACGCTGAACCGATTACCTTTGGCTTTAAGTTGGCGGGGTGGCTGGCGGAAATGTTGCGTCATCGCGATCGCCTCTCCTATTTGCATAACGATATTGCGGTTGGCAAAATCTCTGGCGCAGTCGGCACTTACGCTAATGTCGATCCACAAATTGAAGCGCTCACCTGCCAAAAATTGGGGCTGCAACCGGATTGTGCGTCTACTCAGGTCGTGTCGCGCGATCGCCATGCCAATTTCTTTAACCATCTGGCATTGCTGACGGCTTCGATTGAGCGCATCGCTGTCGAAATCCGTAACCTGCAACGCACTGATGTGTTGGAAGTGGAAGAGTTCTTTTCTAAAGGTCAAAAAGGCTCCTCTGCCATGCCCCATAAGCGCAACCCGATTCGCTCTGAGCGGTTGACGGGCATGGCGCGACTGGTGCGCGGGTATGCCGTGGCTGCGCTTGAAAATGTGGCGTTGTGGCACGAGCGCGATATTTCCCACAGTTCCGTGGAGCGGGTCGCCCTGCCCGATGCCTGCATTCTGACCCATTTCATGCTGGTGGAAACCACGGATTTAGTCAAAAATCTGCTGGTCTATCCCGACAATATGAGCCGAAATCTAAACATTTATGGCGGCGTGGTGTTCAGCCAGCGGGTGATGTTAACTCTAGTGGAAAAAGGCATGAAGCGAGAAGAAGCCTATGAGATCGCCCAATCTTGCGCCCACACTGCCTGGAATAAACCCGATGGCAACTTTCGCGCCCAAATTGAGCAAGATCCGCGTGTGACAGCACTCCTCACACCCGAAGAGATCGCCGCCTGCTTCGACCCACTGCACCACCTCCGCAACCTCGATCAAATCTATCAGCGCCTAGGAATTTAGAGAATATCTGGAGACAGGCTCAACTTGAGGAAGATGAGTGATGCGGTATACTGTTGTGATTGAGAAGGGCAGAGTCAAGCTATGGGGCCTATGTGCCTGACTTGCCGGGATGTGTGGCGGTTGCCGAAACCCTAGCAGAGGTTAAGGCTTTAATTCAGGAGGTGATCGCATTTCACCTCGAAGGCTTGCGATCAGATGCAGTGAGATTTCTGCACCGATTGCGCTCTGTGAGTATGTTGAA
This sequence comes from Leptolyngbya sp., assembly GCA_003249025.1. Classification (GTDB taxonomy): domain Bacteria; phylum Cyanobacteriota; class Cyanobacteriia; order Leptolyngbyales; family Leptolyngbyaceae; genus ULC077BIN1. Next base: position 7,601 of record QBMH01000011.1, read on the forward strand.
GCCTAGCCTATATGAAGACTATCGATATTCACTCATTACCACGAAGCTGCTTCGGGAGCCAAGTCAAATAAATATTTCAACGCAGGAATGAGTTTTTGCTGGCGCTGCATTTCTCTCCAAACGGTTGGATGTTGCATTCTTTGTTGAGCTTTGACACGTTTATCTAAATGAGTCCCTTTCACTCCTGAAGCCTTGTCAGAAATATACTCTGATAGTCTTGCCCGATAGGAACCAAAAGCTTCCGCCCTTGCTTCAACCAGGTAATCTTTGGCATTTAGTCTCAGGATGTCAATCGTGTAGTCTGCGCGTTTTTGTTTTTTGGTATCCAACCCAAGGCGTGGCAGAAAATAAAAGGTATCAACAAGATCCAAATAAAGGAAATCGAGTGGATTTTCAATCCGAGGATTAATCAACACAGGATCTCCTTCTTCAGGTGGCACAACTAGAGCCTTCCGTCCACGAGTCACATCAGTAAATTGTTCAGCCATGCTGGAGAAAACAGCAAACTGGTTATTCTTGGGTCCGTTACAGGGGCCACAAGCGTAAAGGTAGTTTTCCCAAACAAATACCGATTCAGGATACAGATCTTTGGGCTTGATATGTTCTACTTCATCAGCTACAGAATCTTCGCAGTAGGCGCAGCGTTGTGCACCAGAACACATTTCGGTTAGAACCTGACGAACCTGCTTAAAAGTGGGATTTCGTACCGTGTTGAGTGAGGAAAATAGCCTTTTTCCCTTATCCACCCGATCAGCGTAAGCAGAAGTGCCATCAACGGCTTTCTGCCATCTCTCAAGTTGGTCTTGGGTCGCGCTGGGCAAGGGCAGTCTGAAAGCTGGATCATGGTCTAGATATTTTGCAAGCTGCCGTTAGTTGTATTGGCTGCTGTTGGCATCATTGCCCGCAGTTTTGTTTGTTCTTCCTGTTCAGCGTCCGACAATTGCTCGTACAATTCTTTTTGGTTTAGTTCTGCTAGCTGCTGCAAGCGGTGTTTTGATTCCTCAGAGCGAGTGACATTTACACCAAACGCCTCTGTGCCATAAGCATCTAGTACATTGCCATACAGCAACCGATCTAGCTCTTGCCCGGTCACCATCTTTCCTGACTCATTACTACCTGGTTTCGGCAAACGCCAGACAGTTCCAACCGTTGCCGCTTGACAGATTAAGGGGCTGTGAGTGGAAACAATAAACTGAAGCTTTGGAAAATGTGTACGGAACCAAATTCCGATTCGTCGTTGCCAAGTTGGATGGAGATGGGCATCAATTTCATCAATTAATACGACACCTGGCACAATAATTTTGGTTTTATCATTGGGGTCAAAGATCGCTTTCGCTCCGTAGACTTGGGCTAACTGTCGAATCAATTCAAATGTCATGCTCAAAATGGAGCGATAGCCATCACTCAGATCTTCAACAAGTAATTTATAACCATCACCATCAACAAACTCAACGCCATTTGAAGAAACTCCCTCTAGTCGTACATTGTGAGGTAAAAATTCAGATTGATTGACGAATTCTTTAACTGAATCAAGCAAATCTCCTTCAGGATTTTTTTCAAGTTTTTTGAATTGCAGATCCTGCAACCAGCGTAATGCTTCTGTCAAAGCGACATCTTCACCAAAGATAGATAAGTGCGCGGCGATTCTAGGATTGGAATAAAAGAGTCTATCGTACTCTTTATCTCCACCAGTAAAACGGCGGAAAGGTCCATAGGAAACAGAAAACCAACCAGTTTTACCACCCCAGACAAACCGCTTAGGATCAACCTTCTCTATCTTTACACTCTTGATTTTTACTTCGTTATCTACTTCTGAAAGACTTATCTTCACAGGAAGAACGTTGACTTCAATTGTTCTGCCTTGTCCAGAAAACTTGTCTTTTGTTCTGTCAAAAAGTAAATCGAGTTGGATAGAACCAGATGACTTTTTCTGACTTAACCAGTCATTCCAATTTTGTCGCAGAGCCGCCGCTTCAATTGGTCCAATAAGTGCTAAGGAAATACACCGCAAGAAAGTTGATTTACCAGAACCGTTGTCGCCCATAACCACATGCCATCCTGCTGGTGAATTCTTCTTAAGATCCCAGATTAAATTCTCAATTGAGCGGATATTTTTTATGGTTATTGAACGGATATACATCTGAAAAACTCAGTTTCCCACTCACGATATTAACCAAAATCTTCGTTGAGTGTGATCGTATCATACCCAGCAGTTTCAGTCAGAGTAAGTCTTTTACATGATTGTGTGTATGTGGACAAAGTATAGCGGCTGTTAATTACAGCGTTGACGCGATCGTGCTTTACACGATTACTGAAGTGCCATTGCAATTGAGTAATTCATCACGATTCGATATTCTAGCGATAGACGATGCACTGTTTATTTAGCTCAAATTTGGTTGTCAAGCAGGTTTAAAGTGATCGCATCCCTAATATAGAGGAGACAGTCTATGAAATATTTTGCAATAGCTCTGCTCTGCTGCATAGCCTTGGCGGATGGAACCGCAGCAGCCCCAAAGACACCCACCGAGAATCCTGCAATTGACATGAAAGGATATCTCCGCGTTTCCTATGAGGCGGCAAAGCATCGAGAGACGCGCCGACTATCTGAAGAAGACTTCATCCGCATGAGCCGCGAGCCTGACACAATTGTCCTGGATGCTCGGAGTCCTGAAAAGTACGACCTCTTGCATATTAAGGAAGCAACCAATCTAAGTTTTCCGGATATCACGGTTGAGAGCCTCCAGCGATCGCTGCCCGACAAATCTACCCGGATTCTGATTTATTGCAATAACAACTTTATCAACGCTGAGCTTCCCTTTCCCACCAAGGCACCCGCAGCGGCGCTCAATCTTTCAACTTACATTGCGCTCTACAACTACGGCTACCGGAACGTCTACGAACTTGCCCCCCAGATCGATCCCCAGAAGTCGAAGCTTTCCTTCGAGGCAACTCCTCCAAAATTGTGAATACTGCCTAAAATTCTAGTTGAGACGTGGTTCTTCAAGGGTTTACGGTCTATCTCTCTATTCTTAAGACACAACGGGCTTGAGGGATGAGGGATGATTTTAGTTGCCATCAGGTTGAAGGTCTAAAATTGATTGAAAACTAAATCAGTTTGATGTTTCTGACAGATTCCTGAAACGGACTAATTAGCGCGAAGGATGAGATATCCTTTATGTTTGAATGAACGGGCGTGTATGCTGCTCGATGAAAATCCATCTGCGACGAACCAATTCATGTACGCTGAAGGCGTTCCCTTTTCATCCTTTGGCATGGCTAGTAGTACCTGGGATCGTCGCCATATCCTTTCCCTAGCTGACTTTACACCGTTGGAATACGATACGGTGCTGCAAACAGCAGTCAGTTTTCAGGAAGTGTTATCGCGGCGCACCAAAAAAGTGCCCACTTTGCAAGGGCAAGTTGTCACAAATCTTTTTTTTGAACCGTCTACCCGCACCCGCAGCAGTTTTGAACTGGCGGCAAAGCGGCTGTCGGCGGATATTTTGAACTTTGCGTCGGGCAGTTCTTCGCTGACCAAGGGCGAAACCATTTTAGATACGGCAAAAACCTATCTGGCAATGGGCACCGATATGATGGTGATTCGCCATAGGGAAGCGGGGGTGCCGCAGGCGATCGCGGCTGAAATGGATCGGTTAGAGGTGAAAGTCAGCGTTCTGAATGCGGGCGATGGGCTACATGAACATCCATCTCAAGCGCTGCTGGATCTGTTCACGATTTGTACGCTGCTCGACCCTGAAAAACCGCGATTATCGTTACTGGAAGGTAAAAAGGTCGCGATCGTTGGGGATATTTTGCATTCTCGTGTTGCCCGGTCTAACATTTGGAGCCTCACAGCCAGCGGAGCCGAAGTGCATCTGGCAGGACCACCAACGCTTCTCCCTAAGTTATTTGCTGACTTTGTTAAGGGAACGGATACAAGCGCTCATCCCTCATCCCTGACTCCGCCTCTCTCACCCTCCCTTCCTCTAGATCGGAAGCTGTTTCTGCACTGGTCTTTGGAACCTGCTTTGCGAGATGCAGATTTTGTGATGACGCTGCGGCTGCAAAAAGAACGGATGACCAGTCACCTATTGCCCAGCCTGCGGGAATATCATCAGCAGTTTGGGATCACTCGCGATCGCCTGAAACTGTGCCATCCCAACGTGAAAATGCTGCATCCCGGTCCCGTCAATCGCGGTGTGGAAATTAGTTCTGACCTAATGGATGATCCCCAATTCAGCCTAATTTCTCAGCAGGTCACCAGCGGGGTTGCAGTCCGGATGGCGCTGCTGTATCTCATGGGAATGAGCCGATCTTAATTAGGGATCAGGTGTCAGGTGTCAGAGTTGTGCAGTATGACGATTTTCACTCAAATAATGTCTCCCTTAACTCCCTAGATGTTCGCTTCCCCTTACTTGGGCTTGAATGAATTTGGATCGAAGCTGACTACGCCGTTATTACTTGCAACCGGATTGATATCTTCAGGAATACTTGATGCTGCGGTATTGGCTTGTAAACCGGGTGCTTCGTAGATAGGCACACTTGATGCAACGGTTGTTTGATTGGTGTCTGGGGGCACCTCGGACGTGGCGATTGGGGGTTCGGTGCTTGCTTGGGGCGATGATGGCTGGACTACTTGAGTTTGAGATGTATCGTTAGGATTGTGTCCTGTCTCGTTTGGTTTTACGGCAACATAAGCTTCTACCGCTTTAATTTGTGCGGCTGGATCGATCGCTTCAAAATCACCAGTGGATTTCTTCAACAGTTCAAAATGAAGGTGAGCACCCGTTACGCCGCCTGTGGCTCCCACTTTGCCGATGACTTGACGGGCGCGAACGGCTTCGCCTTCTTTCACTAAAATTTCGGAGAGGTGGGCATAGAGGGTTTGATATTTGCCGTCTGCATATTCAACGATGATCATGTTGCCATAGCCATCGCCCCAATCGGCATACCGGACATAGCCAGAGTGGGCAGACAAAACGGGCATTCCTTCGGGTGCGCCGAGGTCTTCACCGGAATGGAGGCGGCGATCTCCATAGATCGGATGGGTGCGCCAACCAAAGGGACTAGTCACTTCCACGACTTCCGGCAAGGGATAGTAAAAATTGGTGTCGCTAGGGTCTGGTTTGTAGTTGGCAATTTTGGGAGCCAGTTGCCACATCCAATTTTGAGGTTGGCTGCTGACACTAAAGTGTGACCCGATGGTAATCATCAACAGGGCACTAATGCCCAAAAACAGATACTTGAACTTCATAGGTTCAGTTTTGTAAGCATGACATTACGCCGATCGCGCACTTAAAAAGCTGCAACTGGACGCTCTGCAAGTATAGTACGAATGAACCAAAAAAACGAAACGGATGGTTTAAGGCGAGGGAGTTGCGATCGGCAAGGGGGTTACAGGCACTTCTTTAATCGGCGTTGGGGTTGTCATCGCCTGCCATTTAGCCTGAAGCTGCATCAGTTCCGGCACAGTGACAAATTTGTAGCCCTGTTTTTGTAGGCTAGAAATAATTTGGGGTAAGGCTGCGACGGTTTGGCTGCGATCGCCGCCGCCATCATGCATCAACACAACGCCACCTGATTTGGCGTTCGCCAGCACATTATCAATAATCAGCGGGGTAGACATGTAATAGTCGCTGGAATCGGCTGACCACAGGTTAATCGAATAGCCTTTTTTCTGAGAATAGGGCACGAGCGACCCGGTGAGGTTGCCGCCCGGTGGACGCATCAGCGCCGTTCGCACTCCAGTTGCCTGATAAATCAACCGGGCGGCATTGCCCATTTCTTCGGCAGCGGTTAACTCATCCATGTCGTCCATCAGATGCCGCCAAGTATGGTTGCCGATCGCGTGTCCGGCTTCAGCAACTTTTTTGGCAATCTCTGGATGCTCTTGCACCGCTTGCCCCACCATATAAAACGTGGCTTTGATGTTGTTCTGTTGCAGAATGCTCAAAACTTGTTCGGTGGTCGTCTCCCAAGGACCATCATCAAAGGTCAGTGCAATCACTTTGTCTGCACCAACTGGCGGAGTTGCTTCACTAATAATTTGTCCGCTAAATTGACGCAGCACAGAAAAATCTAGATTCTGCGGTTTTTGCGGTGCTGCCGCGATCGCCGATTTTGCAGATTGCACTTCTGTGGTTTGCGGTTGAGTTGGAGTTGCCGCGATCGTGGGTTGGTCAACCTGATGCCCGGTGGCATCCAAATACATCAGCCAATAGCAAAAGATAAATCCTGCCAGTGCGAAACGATTCATCAAAAACGATCGCAAAAGCTGAAAACGTTTCTGAGCAGCAGTTTTTGCACCTTGACTAGGTTTTCGGAGTCGATTGATTCCGGGGGTTGTGATCGCGCTCAGTCGCACCGATTGCCGCCACAAAATATCCCGTTGTCCCGCCATCCGCCCCAAAATGCGAACTTCTCGAATTTCAGTTGAGTTGAGCGTCCATAAACGGTAGCAAATATGTCGCACCAAACGCTGACGGGCACTGGTTGAGCGACTTAATCGACTGGTGGGCTGAAGATTGACCATGATTTTGAGGCAGCCGGCACGAGGCGCTTCTGCCTGCACATGAATCCCTTGTGACACCAAAATACTATTGAGCCAATGGGCGATCGCCCGAAAGTTTCCCCGCTGAGCCAACTCTAAAACGGAGGGCGGATGATGGCTCGGCTGATACTTGCCTAGTGAAGACTTGCCTGGTGAATATGTAGATGAATATGCCATTTCGCCTCAACAACCCGATGTACAAATGCAAACTGAGGAAGGAATTGAAACTAGCCTTCACTCAGGCAGAGCTAAGCGTCGAGCGTTTATCCCTTGGCACATCGAAGAGATTATTCACAGAATACAGCATTGCTTTCGCGACTCAAACTGTTGCATGGATTCACGCAGACTAGCGTAGCCGATGCTTAATAAAACGGCGCACTTTTTCAATAACACCCATTAAATTTGCAACGAATCTTATAGCAAAGTGCGTTTCCGTTGGGAAATGCAGAGTATAGAGTTGAAAAGACAGCGAGTAAGCTAATCGTCATTGGTTGAATTTACAATGGCTGCTTACTTAGAAAGTATTTATAGAAAACTCAAAATTGGTATAGGATTATAGATCCTTGCTTTATAAGCGACGCTCGGCGAAAACTAGAATTCTGCCATGAGATGCAGTGGGATAGTTTTTCAGCCCTTGTCGCTTATAGAAGCCGTTTAGTCCACAAGGAGATTTTCATGCCTCAACTGTACGAAACAATGTATATCTTGCGCCCGGATGTGGGTGAAGAAGCGGTCGGTCAAGCGATCGAGAAGTATCAAACTATTTTGAAAGAGAATGGAGCCGAAATTATCGAAACCCAGCATCGCGGCAAGCGTCGTCTGGCATACGAAATTAATCGCCATCGAGAGGGTGTTTACATTCAAATGAACTACCACGGCGGTGGTAAAGAAATCGCGCCTCTAGAAAAGGCAATGCGTTTGAGCGATGATGTAATTCGTTATCTAACTGTGCGGCAAGAAGCTCCCAAAGTAGAAGCCGTTGAAGAAGTAGAAGAATAGCACTAACTTTCAAAAAATATTTTCCCTACCGTTTGAGATTGTTCAAGCTGTAGGGATTTTTGATTGCCTGAAAATTCAGGTTTTAGGGTACTTTAAGCTTTGCCAACGCTTTAACAGTTGAACTTTTGTAATAGTTGATTGAAAAGAACGGATAAATCAGGTATCAATTTCGATTGCAAGTGATACATTAGCTGCACTGAAGTGGATAATGCTGATGATTGTTTCTTGGCTCACTTTCTGAGAAACTAGGCGGATTATTCTTAAGCCATTAATACCGGAGTGATAAAGCTGTGACTGAATCTAGTGGAATGAATGTGATTGATCCTCAAGCAGAAGTCGCTCGCCTGCGCGAAGAGTTGCAAATGCGGGATAGCTTGGTACAGCAACTTTCTCAAGAACTGTTTCGCTTGGTGAAAGGTAATGCAGCTTTTATGCCAAGTTCGGAGGGGTCTGAGCGGCATTTGGTGGAGGTTCGTGCCCTACGAGAGCAGTTGAAAGGAGTCGAGGAGCAGGTTTCGTTTTATCAAGGTCAAATTAGCGATCGCGATGGCGAGATTTATCAACTGCGTCAGTCTGTCCAGGAATTAAGCGATCGCTCCCGGATGTTGGAGCAAGTCGTAGAAGAACTGCCCAAAATCTATCGACAAAAGTTTGCCGAGCGGCTTGCCCCGGTGAAAGAAAAGGTGGTTCAAATCCAGCGAGAAAACCGTCAACTCCACGCCGAGTTGCAAAGTGTTAGCTATCGGTTAGCCGTGCGAAATCGCCGCCAGACCCACTTGGATCTACCCAGCTTCCCCCGCCCAGGAATTGTCATGCCGAGCTTTGGGAATGCCTAGCGTCCTGATTTTAGTGGATTCCGATCGCGCTCAACCTTCAGGTTTGTCTGCGGTAACCCAAATGATTACTGCGTTACAAACCTCTATCAGAGACGAAAAATTACCGCTTAGCCCCACCGCTTCAGACCGTCCTGATTGGCAAGTGGAAGTTCGAGTTGCGTCAGCGTTGACACCCGATCAGTTCAACCGTGATGGACTAGAAAACTCTATTCTTTGTCCCTTGGCCCTATCACTACCAGCATGGCTAGAGTTCCCTGCACAATCGGTTTATCAAGCCTGTGAGGATGTTGAGGGTTTGCGACAGCGAGTTTTGCAATGGCAGTACAAAGTTGGAGAGGGCAATGGATGGTTGCCCATTGTGCTGACAGGCAAAGGACCTTTGTACGCTGAAGTAATTGGCGTTAAAGGTGAATCAGTCACCGTTGGATCTGACCTGAACGCACACCGTTATTTTCAACCGATTCATTTAGTGGATGTACAGCGGCAATCGCTCTATGGTTTAGCCCAGAGATTGCTGCGATCTCTCGTGGCACCGCCTTCGGTTTATCTGCTGCAATTTGGTTTTCATGGAGAAACACTCCAGTTTGATCGGCTGATTCCTTTTCCAGCAGCCCCCGCGATCGCCAGCATTAACCTGCAAGAACCCGATTTATTTTCCTGCTATTGGCGCTGTCTCACCAATCAGCCCATTTTAGACCTCACCATTTCTACTGTTTCAAGTAGTGCCAAACCCTGATGCAAAAAGTGTCAGCTTGCGACTCCAATCTTTAAGAAAACCTTATGCTGCAACCAGCACTTCTGATTTGGCTCGACTAAGCAAGCTGACTATTTCTTGAGAACTCTTGGCATCGCTATATACCATTTCAAATACATGATCCAGCCGAGCAATCTCAAGTACCAAACCTACTACTTGAGGAGGATTATGTAAAACAAAGCGACACTCATGCCTATTAGCAGAATTTAGGCTAGAAACTAAAGCAACCAACCCAGCACTGTCCATTAGCACTACCTGAGCAAGGTCAATAATCCAGGTTGTGTATTGGGTAGGTTCAATAGCGGCAATATCCTGTTGAAGAAAGGAACCCTTCTTGCGGTCTAGTATTCCGTCTAGCTCAAACAAAACATACTCATCTTGTTGAAAAATGATCATAAAGGCGAACTCGGTAGAGAGTAACTAAGATGCAACGCTTCACAAGCCTTGAGGGATGACCTAATCCTCAGTAATAGGATTGTCATAAAATTTTTAGCTATTTGAAATATAGAAATAACTCCGTAAAAGCCACAGGATACTGTGTGGACTTTACAAGAAATTTACAACAAACGCGGTTATCTAAGAACATTTAATAAAGTTTTTTCGTGAAGATAGAAAATAGTATTTAGCAATACATTTGGTTGGTTGAATTGACAGACTTTGCTTCCACACGCCAGAATTGTGACATTAATGACTTTTTGTTAAGGCGGCATAATGTCCCTGGATTTCATCTCCCTTGAATCAATTGAAGATCTAGCTCAGCAGTATGGGTATTGGGTTATCTTTTTTGGAATTTTGCTAGAGAATATTGGAATTCCACTTCCGGGCGAAACAGTAACCCTAGCAGGCGGCTTTTTAGCAGGGAGCGACCAGCTAAATTATTGGCTTGTTTTAGGGTATGCGGTGCTAGGTGCTACTCTGGGCGGCAATATTGGCTACTGGCTGGGTCGCTATGGCGGGTGGTCTTTGATGCTGGGGATTGGGCGCGTTTTTCGAGTGCCAGAATCACGCCTGGTCACCATGAAAAATCAGTTTGGTGAGAATTCAGCAAAAGCAGTTTTTCTCGGAAGATTTGTGGCACTGCTGCGAGTGTTTGCGAGTCCTTTAGCGGGAATCGCTGAAATGCCCTACCCGAAGTTTATGCTATACAACACTCTAGGCGCTGCGACCTGGGCATCGGTCATGGTGACGCTATCCTACTTTGCAGGTCAGTTTGTGCCCTTAGAAAGGGTAGCTGCTTTGGCAGGTCAATTTAGCGTGGTGGTTTTTGCAATTGTGGCAGCTTGGATTGTGATTCCACTGTGGCTAGAGTCTCGCAAGGTGGCTCAAGAAACGAAAATGGTGACTCTTCCTGAAGAAACCTCTACAAATGTTCAGGAATCGGGCAGTTAGTTCAACGCTTTTCTAGTTTGGTTCTAAGAAGGCTTGCACTTTGCCATCGGTTGTGAGAACCAAACGAATTTTGGCGTTCCGTCCGTTTGGAAGGGCAGATACAAACCGATCGCCCACTAATGGCATTCCGGTACGATCGATATAATCACCTGATAACTGGCGAAGAGGAATGATACTTTGAATACTGCCATTAGGGGCAAGTACTAGGCTGTATTCCAGGGTTTGAGTGAGTCCTTCAGGGGGTTTCCAGCGCTGTTGAAAATAGGTTCTCACTTCAGCCACTTGGGGAATGGTATCAAAAGCGGTGGCATTTGTTGGGCGATCGCTCCCTCTTAAAGTACTCCGCGATGTTGGCGATCTCCCAATCGGCTCTCCAGGTGCAGCGGCGACTTGACCGCTCGCTAAGGCAGCCCTGTCAACACTGGCAGAAGATGGATCTGCTGTTCTAGCGGATGCGGATGATGAATTTGTTTCCCCTGAAATAATTGTGGGGCGACCTGGAATTCCAGTAATTGGAACTGTTGCGATCGAATTTTGGGGCAGGGATTTGGAACTGGGTAAGGTAGGATTCGCTAATTCGCCCGGTTTGGGGGATGGGGCAACCAGCGTGGGTGTTCCAATTTTAGGAGTTGATCCTACGGGTGGAATGGGCGGCAATGTTTCAGCCGAAATCACGGGGGGTGTGGCTTTATCAAGTACAGAGGGAGAAATTTGGGTGGCGATGCGCTGATCTCTGCTGCTAGTGCCTTGGCTCAGGGTGGGTGCCACAGAGGTTGGTGCGATCGAGCTATCCAATAGTTTAAGCGCAGATGCAGATAAGCCCACGACTGCAACCGCGATCGCGGCGATCTGTGCCCAATTCTCCCTGCCTCTCAACCAGCCTGTTTTCGGCAATGTGGGCAGTTCTAAGAGGTCAACAGAATACTCATCTAATGCAGTTGCCAAGTCAAAAAGCTGTAGGGTATTCAGGCGAATCAGCGCTCCTGATTCTTCTGTGGCTAAAGATCCAAGGTGCAAGTCGTGTCCTAGCAACCCATTAGACTGTAAGCCAATGGGTGCTAAGTTACCGTCACCCGTACGGGAGAGTGATTGTTCGCTAGCTTCGATTAAAACGGGAATGGCAGTAGCAGGATCATTGTGGTTGAAGCCATCTTGATCAATTAAGGCAGCGGATTGGTGTAGAAAATCCTGAGATTGATCCAAAAAAGCCTGTACGTAAGTATTGACAGTGTGTCTTAGCTCTTCTAGCTGAGCGCGATCGCCGCTCAATTCTACCCACCGCTCCTGCGCCAGTGTAGGATCATCCAGCTTGAGATGAAACCGCACATCCTTGACAACAGGTTGCTCAGCCCAACGAGACAAGGATGAATTCTTCGCCATCACCTCTAACGTACAGGTGGGAGGGGTGTAGCGTCGCATAACGGATGGAGATCGGAGCATAGATAAAGAGGGGGAGGGAAAGGGGTGGATGAGGGAGAGAGGGTAAAAGCTTAAAATTAGATGGCTCGATTTAGCGGGGCTTGGTGCGATCGAGGAGAGCTAACCACATCCGTCGAAACCCATGAGGGGCACTGTAAAACAGTAGATCAATCAGTAACTTTAATGCCAAATTCATTAGTGCTTCGGGAGAGACGGCATCGCCTGATTCCATGCGCTCTTGATAGGTATTGTTGAATTTGTCTAAATAATCTCCCAAAAGAGCAGTTTGGTGGGGCTGTCGCTGCTGTTCCGTCACCTGCTCCAGTAGTGCCACTGCCCTCCGGATTAATTCATGCTGTTGCTTTGCCAAATAACAACTAATCAAAACCAGTGCCCTGGCTTCTTCGACATCGAGCTTCTTACGCCCCCCCTGCCCTTTACGCAGGGGGCTAGACTGGCGCAATCGCCATAAAGCGACCCGATCTGCCACCATTGATTCCAGGTTGAGGTCGATCGCCGCTTGCAACATCGCCTCAGAGCCAATCCCAGTTAAAGCTTCTAATGCCAACAACACCAGATCAATTTGGGCTTTGATATTGTCTAATTGCTCAGGATGGGGAGGAGCAGTCTGGGGAAACGCCTCAATATTGTTAGATGCGAGCGGTTTAACGTTGGGGGGCATAGCTTTTAGGATAGGCGAGGAACTAGGCAAAAGAGGAACGGTTACGAGTCTTGAAACACAATTTGCCAATGAGCGATCGATACCACCCTGATTTTGCCATGATAAATCCTGTTCTTTATCCTACAAACAACAGAGTGCTGAGAAAAAAGGCGACAGCAGCGCTACCTAAAGGAACAGTTAGGTTATCAATGCCAAACTTTGAAAAGGCTTCCAGTCCAGTTGCCCAAAGCGCTACGGCAACGGAAATAATCCACGCTTGCCAAGTATTGCCCTGCACACTGACCAAAATGCTGCTGCTGACAATAAAACTGGCGATCACCATCGTCAACGAGCCTTCCCAACTTTTGAGAATGCCCCAAAGTGTATAGGGATGCTTGCCAAATCGTTGCCCAATCAAAGCTGCTAATCCATCGCCCCAAGTCATAACCAAAACCCCCAAAACGGCAAATTCAGGCTGCTCAGTTGTCCAAAAGTAACTGATCAATAGACCAATGCTGACGGCATAAAAAAAAGTGCCTAAACTTTTGCGCCCGACTCCGTTGATACCGGGCAGAATAGGAAACCGATAGGATAGAAACGCGATCGCGCTGAACAGAACCGACGCGCCAATCCCCAACCATGCCGGAGTTTGCAGCCACCACGCCAGCAAAATCACATTCCCTACGCCAATGTGAACCACCTTTCGCACGACCTCTGGGCTTGCCAGCTTTGTCCTATATAACCATTCAGAAGAAAACCCGACAAGCCCCAACCAGGCACCAACCAACCCAAGTTGGAGCCAAAGTGGAACTGGAGCGACCCATCTAAAGGACATCATCACAAACAATCGATTTAGAGATCACAGTTCTTTCACTCTACTGCTGATCTAGCCCTGCGCGATCGCATCTAGAATCTAACGTTGGCTTTCGGGTCTCTTGCTCAACAGTTTGTGTTGCAATGGGTGCTATCAATGGGTGCGGAAGATTGAGAACTATTGCCAGATAACTTGTTTATTAGCATGGCGCGGAGGTGTTTAGCGCGATCGCCGATGGGATGAATGGCGACATGGATACCTGAATCAAGGCATATTTACGCCAAGAAACTCATCTGGCTAACTCTTGAGGGTTGATTGACTAACTAGGAGTCCAGTCTTGATTAAAACGATCTATCCTAATCAAAGAGATGTAAAGATAAATCAAGATCTAGTTATGGAAACTCCTCAAACAATTCCTGAAAGCTCTGAAAGTCCTGAACTTACGGAATCAACTGTCACCGAACCGAAACCCAGCTACGTCAAGCTGGCGATGCGGAATATGGTTCGTAAAAAGGGGATTTCACTGAAGCACTTTTTCCTAACAATGTTTGGATTGCTAGCCGCCCTCGTCGGTCTGTCCTATCTAACTCGCTGAAATGGGAATTATTGTAGAAGTTTGTGTTCAAGACTGCTTTTCTGAAGCAGAAGATAGTCAAAAAGAGCTTGGTTTAGGCGGCTCCTTAGAACAGAGCGTCTATTCTGATCCTATTCCTGAAACGGTTTGGAGTGAATGGTTTCGGCAATGGCTAGAGGTTATGCAGCCAGAGTTGTCTCCGATTCAAGCCTACGAACTGAGCTTAAGGTTAACGGGCGATCGCGAAATTCAAACCCTTAACGCCCAATATCGCCACCAAGATAAATCTACCGATGTCTTAGCATTTGCAGCCTTAGAGGATAGTTCGCCCCACATTGACGAAGTGTATGAGTCTCAACCGCTTTACCTAGGCGACATCATCATTTCAGTGGAAACGGCTCAGCAACAAGCTCATTTGCAAAACCATGCCCTTAGCGTGGAACTGGCATGGCTAGCTACTCATGGATTGCTGCATCTCCTCGGTTGGGATCATCCTGATGAAGAACGTTTGAACCATATGCTGACCAAACAACAATTTCTGTTGAACACGGTGGGTGTTTTATCCGAAAACCGCTAGAGTTATGACGATAGCAAGAATCCTTAGAAATCAATCCGTAATCAAGCCCTCAAGAAACAACATCATTGTTCAGAGACGATAAATTTCCTTGTGATTGCTGTATTCAGCAATCAATTTCAGATAAACTATCTCAGATCCTTTTTCTGTCTAAAAAGTTGTTTCACTTTTGTTGCAGTCTATGACCTCTGAATTCCAAACTCCAGATCCTGATGGGTCAGATGTCAAGGTGGCAACTCAAGCGACAAAAATAGATCGAGAATTAGCATGGCGAATTGCTCCCAGTCTTCTCATTAGTTTTAAGTATGCTTGGGCAGGCATTAGCTATGCTTTTCACACTCAGCGCAACTTTCGTATCCACGTTATTTTAGGTGGCTTAGCGATCGGTCTGGGTGCCTTCTTGCACCTTTCTGCGATAGAAATATCCATCGTAGGGTTAACCATTGGTGCAGTTTTGGCAATGGAGTTGCTGAACACCGCGATCGAGTCTGTTGTTGACCTCACCGTTAAGCAGAATTACCACGAGCTTGCTAGAATTGCGAAGGATTGTGCAGCAGCAGCGGTTTTGATTGCGGCACTCGCTGCGATCGGAGTAGCCAGTTCACTAATTTTGCCAAGACTTTTCATTAAACTTTGGCAAATTTCCCAAACATCTTCTTTTCTTCACTAATTTGTTTAGTTTTTTTTAGTTTGCTCAGGTCTAAATAGTTTAAGTAAGGAGTCAATTCATTTGATTCTCGTTATTGATAATTACGACAGTTTTACTTATAACCTAGTGCAATATTTAGGCGAATTAGGGTCAGAGTTTAAGGCTGCACAAGAAATTCAGGTTTATCGTAATGATCAAATAGCGCTCTCACAAATTCGCGAATTGAGACCGGCTGGAATTGTGATTTCTCCTGGACCAGGTCGTCCTGAAGATGCTGGCATTTCTCTGCAACTTATCCAGGAATTCGGGATGGATTATCCCATTTTAGGAGTGTGTTTAGGGCACCAAAGCATAGGTCAAGTATACGGTGGAAAAATTGTGTCAGCCCCGGTTTTGATGCACGGTAAGACTTCGCAAGTTCACCATAAGGGACTTGGAGTATTTAAAGGGCTAGAAAATCCGTTAACAGCGACTCGCTATCATAGCTTAGTGATTGCACAGCAAGAGCTTCCAGAAGTCTTAGAAATAACGGCGTGGGTGGATGATGGCACTATTATGGGAGTACGGCATCGGCAGTACCCACATATTCAAGGGGTGCAGTTTCATCCAGAAAGTGTATTAACAACGTCTGGCAAGCAAATTTTACGAAATTTTCTTATGTCTATTAACACGTCGCCGTTGAAAGAAGTGAAAACTTAAGTAAGTTCACTTTGGACAAGGTAAGATACTGCATTGTTGTTTAAGTTTTCTTAGGACTTACGCGTTTGCAGCTTGAAATTTTGATCCCCCTAGTCCTCTTAAACAAAGGGGGCTTTAAAGCTCTCTATTTAAGGGAGTTGGGGATCTCTTCTGTGTAAGTTCTGTTTCTATTAGTTGTGGCTTGATGGGGAGATTATGAAACGGCGTAAATTAATTCGTTATGCAGGAACGAGTATCCTAACCGCATGTGGGCTAGGTTTAACCTCCACCTTCGAGCAATCTCAGGCACAAAGTCAAAGCCCTCTATCCATCCAATGGTTTGGACACACCTGTTTTTTGTTTAGTGGTGGTGGCAAGCGAATTTTGGTGAATCCTTTTCGCACGCTGGGATGTACGACTGGATATCGGCTTCCCAAAGTGAATACCGATTTAGTGTTGATTAGTAGCCAGTTGCTCGATGAAGGAGCCGTAGAAATTGTGCCGGGTAATCCACGCTTGCTCTATGAGCCAGGTGCTTATCAAGTGGATGGCATTAAAATCCAAGGGATTCGCACGGCTCACGATCGCCAGGAAGGGAAACGCTTTGGGATAAACGTGGCATGGAAATGGAAACAATCGGGCATTGAAGTGCTTCATTTGGGAGGTGCGGCAGCCCCGATTTCCCCAGAACAAAAGATCTTGATGGGAACCCCAGATATCCTATTTATTCCAGTGGGGAATGGTCCTAAAGCGTATACGCCTGAAGAAGCCAAGCAAGCGATCGCGATTCTTAATCCAAAAGTAATTGTTCCCACTCACTACCGAACTCAAGCCGCTGCTAATTCTAAAGAAGCTTGCGATCTCTTACCCGTTGATAATTTCTTAACTCTGATGAGTGGTACGCCGATTCGCCGACCCGGAACTTCGATCGCAATTCGACCATCAGATTTACCTAAAAACGGCATGGTCGTGACCGTAATGAGCTATCGATTCTAGAAAATTAGCTTTAAATCCGCAAAATTGCGGAGAAGAAACAACTATTTAGCTGAAAGCTATCACTTTCCATAGAGGGAATCTTAAAGAAGGTGATATCTAGGGTGCTTATTATGTTGGCTGTTTTAACATTGTCTGCCCTGACAGGGTTTGTGACTTATCTTTTGTGGCGACCTCAAAAACGATTTTGATCCGCCCAATTGCTGGATAAAACGCTACAAAAAAAGGAGATGTTATTGGAAAACATCCCCTTTTACTATTTAAACTTGAATTAGGCTTACTTGATTGAAACCTTACCGCCGGCTTCCTCAAGCTGCTTCTTAGCATCTTCAGCAGCTTCTTTTGCGATCGCCTCTTTGACGGCTTTAGGTGCAGCTTCTACTAAATCTTTGGCTTCTTTCAGCCCTAGCCCCGTTAAAGTCCTGACAACTTTCAGAATAGCAATCTTCTTATCAGCAGGAACTTCGTCTAAAATGACATCGAATTCGGTTTTTTCTTCTACTTCCTCAGCCGCCGCTGCCGCGCCAGGAGCAGACATCATCATCATGCCGCCAGCGGGAGCTGCTGCACTTACCCCAAAAGCCTCTTCGATTTGTTTAACCAGTTCAGACGCTTCCAACAAGCTAAGCGTTTTCAATTTTTCCAAAATTTCATCGGTAGCTACGGACATTGAGATCTCCTTGAGTTTGATTGTTGATATTTACTTGAACAAGTAAGGAAATTTGAATGATAAATTGATCTCATTCAAACTTTTTCCTACGCTGCTTCTTTGTCTTTGTCGGCAACGGCTTGAATTGCACGAGCCAAACCGGATGGAACTTGGTTGATGCCGACAGCCAACTTAGTTGCAACGCCATTGATAGCGCCAGCAATTTGAGCGATAAGTTGCTCTTTAGACGGCAGATCGGCGATCGCCTTAACATCCGCCTGTGTCAGAGCGCGACCTTCCATTGCGCCACCGCGCAACTCAGTTTTCTTTGATACTTTCTGGAACTCTTGGTATGCCTTTAATGCGCCACTAACATCCTCTTTAATTAAGAGAAGCGCAGAAGAATCCTTGAGAAACTGCGTCATAGGTTCCCAAGTTGGGTCATCTGCGATCGCAATCCGCATCAATGTATTTTTTGCAACTTTGCAGGTTGCTCCTGTTGGCAACAAACGTTGGCGTAAATCAGTGATTTCAGCCACTGATAACCCTTTAAAGTCAATCACAACTGCAAGCTGAGATTGGCTCAACGTTTTCTGAAGTTCGGCAACAATTTCCTTCTTGTCCTCTAGTGTTCTACCCATTCGTTCTCACCTCCTTTTATCGGGTGTATGAAAAGTTAAACTTACATTTTTAGGCGTGCTGTTAAACCAAAAACCCCGACTAGAGAGCCGGGGTTTTGTAGAGCGTTCAAATACTTTATGTTGGGTAACACGAGTAGTGAAAGTTAACTAACGCCTCGGCAGGAGATTAAGTGATAACACCTGCTGTCTCTGGTTTCGCACGATTCAGTTGTAGATAATGCTTACTAAGCAGCTTCTCCAAGCTTTAGGTCACGCAACGCGCTAACATCGACCTCAATAGAAGGTCCCATCGTAGAACAGACATACATTGTACGCCAATAACGTCCCTTGGCACCGGAAGGACGGTTTCGATCAACCGTTTCTTGGAGAGCCTTTAAGTTAGCGAGTAAGTCTTCCTCTGTGAATTCTGCTTTTCCAAACAAGACATGCACAATTCCAGTTTTATCGGCACGGAATTCTAGCTTGCCTGCTTTGAATTCAGCGATCGCCTGAGCCAAATCAAATGTTACAGTTCCACCTTTGGGGGAAGGCATTAAACCACGGGGACCCAGTAGCTTACCGAGTTTAGCAACTTTAGGCATCATATCGGGTGTTGCAATCAGGAGATCAAAATCCATCATGCCCTTCTGGATGTCCTCAATCAGTTCCTCGGAACCTGCGATATCTGCACCCGCACTGGTCGCCTCATTCACTTTTTCACCCCGCGCAATTACAGCAACCCGCACGATTTGACCCGTTCCCTTTGGTAGCGCCACGGTCGTCCGAAGTTGTTGATCAGCATACTTGGGATCAATACCTAAGCGAATATGCGCTTCAACGGATTCAGGAAATTTTGCCGTTGCTGTCTCCTTCAAAAGTTGCAGTGCTTCTAAAGGTGCATAGGGACGATCCTCAATTTTTGCCTGCAAGTCTCTTAGCCGTTTTGAAATCTTACCCATTTTTATCTCCTGGGGTGCTGACGAGAGTACTTCTCTTCCCCAATAAAGTGAACTAGTCTTTGACAGTCACGCCCATGTTACGGGCAGTACCCTCTACAATCCGCATTGCCGCTTCAATGTCATTTGCATTTAAGTCAGGCATTTTAGTCTTAGCTATTTCTTGTAGCTGCGATCGCGTAATTGAGCCAACTTTCTTACGATTTGGTTCGCCAGAACCAGTTTCAACACCTGCTGCTTTCTTGATCAAAGTAGAAGCAGGAGGGGTTTTGAGGATGAACGTGAAGCTTCGGTCTTCAAACACCGAAATTTCAACCGGAATAATCATACCGGGCTGATCAGCCGTTTTAGCGTTATATTCCTTGCAAAACATCATAATGTTGACTCCATGCTGACCAAGAGCAGGACCAACTGGGGGCGCGGGGTTAGCTTTTCCTGCTGGAAGCGCTAACTTAATAATTGCAACAACCTTTTTTGCCATTAGTTAACTCTGCTTTTGAACCTGATTAAACTCTAATTCCACTGGAGTATCGCGCCCAAAGATCGATAGCAACGCTTTCAGCTTGCTACGCTCTGGGCTGACCTCAATTACCTCACCTTCAAAGTCTTTAAAGGGACCCGAAAGAACTAAAATCTTATCGCCTGGTGCCATGTCTATTTTAACGACTGGCTCTTGCTCTTGAGCCTGCTTAAAGATACGTTCAACTTCTGTAGGACTCAACGGCATTGGCTTGACATGCCCCCTTCCTCGACCGGGTCGTCTTTGTTCCGCTCCCACGAAATTAATAACGTTGGGCGTATTCTTAACGACTAGCCATGCTTCATCATCCATTTCCCATTGCTGAAGGTCGTTGTTCCAAGATCGAGTAACACGAAGCAACACATACCCAGGAAAAACTTTCTCTTCAGTATTTTGACGACTTCCATCTTTACGGATTCTAACAGCCGGAGTCTGAGGGATTTCAACTTGTAGGATTTTTTCTACAACATCCAGCGTTTGAATGCGTTGCTCTAAATTGGCTTTAACTCTCTTTTCGCAACCTGATGCAACTTGGACTGCATACCAGCGGGAAGATTTAGATAGGGAATTGTTTTCACTATCCTCAGTTTCATGCTCATTAAGCCGAGTAGCATGATGGGATTCATCGGATGTAAAAGTCATCTAAACACCTGCCTGGCCGCCCAACCAAAGAAGTTATCAACTAAATAGATCAGGGTTGTGGAGAGGACTACCATGAGAATGACCGCTAATGACTCGCTGATGAGTTGCTGTTTGCTAGGCCAAACAACCTTGTCAAATTCTTCCCTTGTTTCTTGGAGAAAAACGTTAGCGTTAAAGCCGGTTGATGCGGGTTGTTCTACTTGCGCTCCATCTTTCTTAGCCACAGTTCTCCAATCTCCTACATCTGTGCATTCATAGTGTGAATGAAAATCTTTTTTTGCATTAACTCTGCCAGCGCAAAGAAGCTTTGTCAGAATTCGTGCTTTCCTAGCATAACACTACGAATCTATTTTTATGCGTCATCAGGAATTTGCGATCGCACTTGGCTGTAATTGCTGTAGAGCAAGATTTACTTTGGTATGACTCACTCAGCGATCGCGTCAGTTTTGCGGCGATCGAGGGGGGGCAGAATAATTCAAAACCTGGTCTAAAAGATCTCTTGCAGGTTGTGCTTTTGTTAGAGCCGTTTGGTGATCGCTGTAAGCCCGAATCAAACGAGACAGACCGCCAACTCCAGTTTTAAGTTGTTCCAACTCATCCCCCGACATCACTTCTCCGTCTAACATCCTCATCAAAGAGGGCTTGACATCTCCAATTTCAAGGCGCACTTTTTGGAGCTTTTCAACAGTGCTTAGCAATACTTTAAGTGCATTCAAGCAGTCATCAATAGTTTGGACATCTGCCACCTGAATCTCTGCGATAGGTTCGGCTAAATCTACTGACACTTCTGCGCTCTCAAGCTCTGCGATCGCAGACGGTTCTAATACAGGTTGGTCAGTTTTGCCGCCGTTTGAGCGTGCCATCTAAAACTCTCTAATCAACATTCTCAGTGTATCGCACATGCACTGTAACCTTTCTTGAAGCTTACGGAATTTAGACCGTTAATCTCCGGTATACAAGTATCGTTTACTACATTAACTGGGCATTTTGAAAGAAAGGTTTGAATCATTCATCGGAACACCGTCACCATGAAACGCAGAAATCGTCCTCAGCCGTCTCAACCAACCTTTGACTATCAAGGTGCACTCAATCGCATTACTACTCGCATTCGGCGATCGCTCGAACTGCAAGAAATTTTAAGTACGACGGCGATCGAAACTCGTGCATTTCTGGATACTGATAGAGTCAAAATCTATCGCTTTCAATCAGACGATAGCGGTGAGGTGATTGCTGAAGCGAGAAGTGGAAAGCGTTTGCCTTCTCTACAGGGGCTTAATTTTCCTGCAAGCGATATTCCGCCCCATGCCCGTACTCTGTTTGTCAAAGCTCGTTCACGGGTGATTGTCGATGTTGCCTCCCAACGTAAAATGCTGAGTCACCTTGATGACCCAGAAACAGGAGCGAGTTTAGGCGCAGGACATCTTCGCTATATGCCCGTAGATGCTTGCCATGCAGAATATCTTGCAGCCATGGGGGTTTGTTCATCGCTTGTCCTTCCCATTCTGCATCACAATCAGCTTTGGGGCTTGTTAGTGTCGCACCATGCAGAACCCCGTCAATATTCTCAGGATGAGTTGCAAGTAGTACAGCTTTTGGTTGATCAGGTGTCGATCGCCATTGCTCAAGCCAATCTTTTGAGCCAAGCACGTCAACAAGTTCATTATGAAGCGACGATTAATCATATTAGTCGCCTGCTTCATGCCCCCTACGATATCGTTAAAATTCGACAATCCGTGCTAGACGAGACGGTCAAAGCTTTTCAGGGAAATGGCGGAAGACTTTATGTCAATGCCGATATCACGGGGAACGCAGCCCAGCTATATACGTGTGGAGTCCAACCCACTCTTGCTCAAATTGAGGAGAGCCAGTTTTGGCAACAAGTTATGGGGGTTTCTGCTGGGAAACCATTAGAGTCTTGTGATCTTCTTTCCCAGGCTCTCTTCAAAAAGTCAGAACAATCCGATGATGACTTTCTCGATCAGCCCACCACCACACCGCAAATTCACAGCATTCAGGATCTCTACCAAAATCCTCAACTTCAGTTTCTCGCGCCTGCTTTTGAGACCACTTCAATTCGCTCCATTGTAATCGTGCCCTTGCAATATCGACAGCAATGTATTGGCTGTTTAAGCATTTTTCGACAAGAAATTGATACAGAAACCCTTTGGGCAGGGCAATGGCATGAAGATGAGCGTAATCTTCGTCCCCGGCAATCATTTAAAATGTGGCGAGAAGTCAAAAAAGGGCTAGCCCAAGAATGGACTACCGATGAAATTAAACTGGCACACGCTCTAGGTACCCATCTATATATGGCAATGATGCAGCGACGAGTTGAGAATATGATTCGACATCAAGCATCCCACGATCGCCTAACCGGGCTACCCAATCGGCTTTTATTTGACGAACGGCTATCGCTAGCATTAGCATATGCCCATCAACAGGGCGAAATGCTGGCGGTGATGTTTCTGGATCTCGATCGCTTTAAAGTAATCAATGATACGTTAGGACACGCCATTGGGGATCAACTGTTGCAACAGGTGGCTCAGCGGATTTCTGGCTGTCTCAAAAAGAGTGATACGATTGCCCGCTGGGGTGGCGATGAATTTACATTAATCTTGCCCCAAATCGACTCTGCGAACGATGCAACTAAAATTGCTAAACGGATTATTGGAACTCTCAATGCGTCTTTTAATTGTGGAGAGCAAGAGTTTCACGTGACAACGAGCATAGGGATTGCCCTCGCTCCTTATGATGGTGAGGATGCAGAAACCCTGTTGAAAAATGCTGACACCGCAATGTATCGGGCAAAGCAACAGGGCAAAAATAATTTTCAACTCTACGCAGCGGATATGAACACCCAAGCGCTAGAGCAACTCGTGCTAGCGAATGATCTGTACAAAGCGCTGAATCGAGGTGAGTTTTTGTTACATTATCAGCCCCAAGTAAACCTGAAGACAGGGGAGATTGTGGGCACAGAGGCGTTAGTTCGTTGGCAGCATCCAGAACGAGGAATGATTCCGCCCAACCAATTTATTCCGTTGGCAGAAGAAACTGGACAAATCGGGGCGATCGGAGAATGGGTGCTGCAAACCGCATGTGCCCAAAATCGAGCATGGCAAGAAGCAGGATATCCTCCTATTCGGGTTGCAGTCAACCTTTCAGCCCGACAGTTTCAGCAACAAAATCTCGCTCAATTAATTTATCGAGTGCTCACCGAAACGGGTTTAGAAGCCCAGTATTTGGAGGTTGAAATTACTGAAAGTATTGCTATGCAAAATATCTATGTCACGATCGCGGTATTGAATGAATTGCGGGCAATGGGGGTTCATATTTCTATGGACGACTTCGGCACCGGATATTCTTCACTGGCAACACTCAAACGGTTCCCCTTACATACGCTTAAAGTAGACCGAGAGTTTGTTAAAGATTTACCGACCAGCAGCAAAGATGCTGCCCTGATCCAAGCGATCGTCACCTTAGGACATGGATTGGATTTAGATGTGATTGCCGAAGGAGTTGAGACGATAGAGCAACAAGAGTTTTTACGCTCGATTGGTTGTGATGCGATGCAAGGATACTTGTTTAGCAAACCTTTACCCGCAGCGGCAGCGGCACAACGATGCTTTAATCTAAATCCCCAGTAGGATTGGTAGACTTTGAACGTAATTTTGTAAGTACTGAGAGAGTTGCTAAAAGATAAGATACAGTCCTTGTCTGAGAAGGAGCAATGCACAGAGACAGTGTTGCCCATGTGCATACTAGAATTGCTTCCTTTTAATTACGTTATCCTCACACAATCTTGACGGATCTCCGAGCTTTAAGCATCAGCGGATGGGCATCCTAAAAGTAGAACGATCGCATAGTCAGCCAGTTTAGATCTCAGCGATCGTATTCAATGAGCAACCCCACAAATTGCTATCAGGATGAACGCTTAGGAGACCCTAATGATGGTCAATAAACTGATTTTGGCAACAGCACTAACCTTCTCCCTTAACTTTTTTATTGGGCTTGGGAAATCTTCCACCCCTCAATCAACTATCCCTCAAGCTCCCGTAACCAGTGCAGCGGTAGGAAACAATGTGAATTCTTCGGTAGGAACTTTCTAAAGCACAGCCCGTCATAAAAAGTGGAATGTCTATTAGAGTAAAGTTCCGTCCATGAATCACTCACTTCGGCTATCCTGGTCATCGGTGGAATCTACATCTACCCAAGTGCCAGTGCAAGCAGACAAACTCTCTAATTACGACCTAATTTTGCAGTGTCAAGCTAGTCAGTCTCCTGACAAGGTTGCCTTTGCAGAACTCATGCGGCGGTATCAATCTCATGTCGAACGGGTGCTATATCATCTAGCTCCTGATTGGCAAGATCGGTCAGACTTGGCGCAGGAAGTTTGGATTCGAGTCTATCGAAATATTAAGCGACTGCAAGAACCGGGTAAGTTTCGGGGCTGGCTGAGTCGCATTGCCACAAACCTATTTTACGATGAGTTGCGAAAGCGGAAACGCCATGCTACGCCTCTATCGCTGGATGCACCACGCTCTATGGAAGATGGGGAGATGAGTTGGGATGTGGCATCCGATGCACCTGGACCAGAGGAAGATTTAACCTCTCAGGAGTTTTATGATCAGTTGCGAACCGCGATCGCAGATTTGCCAGAAGCGTTTCGCACCACCATCGTCCTGCGTGAAATCCAAGGGCTGGCATACGAAGAAATTGCTGAAATTACGGGTGTCTCCCTCGGTACAGTCAAATCTAGAATTGCCAGAGCGCGTCTCCGGTTGCAAACTCAATTGCAAGGGTATTTAGATGGAGATTAACCGCTGTTTTAAGCAACCGTACTCCACTGAGATGCCTGCATCAGCAAGTAATACCTGTATCTAAAAAGCCCCTCACAATTTATCTCCCGAAATTTGTTTTTTCAAGACAGATTCTCTATGCTTTAGTTGAGCATTGGGTGTACTCCTTCACAAACACAGTACTGTTGAAATGACATTTAATTTTGACCCTTACAACTCCAAACAAATGCCTTCTTCGTCTGCTGATTCCAATCCTCCAGCGCGATCGCTTGATGCAGTACAGCGCGATCGGTTTGAGATGTTGAGCGCTTACATGGATGGCGAAGTCACTGCGGATGAACGCCGCACCGTGGAAGAATGGTTAGCCAATGATCCCACTGTGCAGAAGCTTCATTCTCGGTTGCTCCGGCTGAGGCAGACGTTTCAGGCGATGCCTGTTCCGGTAACCGATGAGAAAGCCGTTCAACAGACGGTTGATGCCGTGCTAACCCGTGTAGACCGTCGTCCTCGCTTTTCTGTAATTTGGGGTGGGATCGCCCTCGCAGCCGTTGCAGTAGGGGCTATTTCCACTAATTTAATGGGCGATCGTTCGTTCTTCCAAATGGCACAATCCTCACGAGATCCGGCACCCACTCAAACTGCTGCTAAGCCAGAACCCTTATTGATTGCGTTAGATCAGCCTTTGATTGCCATCTCCAAAACGCCGATTGCGAACAAAGGGGCTAGCGTATCACCGTCCCCACTGCCTCAAAACTCAAATAACAACATTCGTTAACTAGAGGGCATTTGTGGAGGTATATCTATTCCTCTCCAGTTCCCACTCGGCACCAAAACGCCACCAATTTGCAATACCTGTGTAGATGTCATCAGGTATGTCCAAACAGAACCCAGAGAAATGCCCTCTGGGTTAAATACCCCAATTGCCCGCCGCTGATAGTGATGGGCATCTGGTGATAGTCTAGGACAATAGCGTTGAAATACATCTGGGTCATGCTGCTCAAACTCGTCTAGCTGCTGCAAAATGGCAGAATCAGCAAACGATAGCACTGCTCCTTGCACAATGCCCTTACCATTCGCAACCATCGCGGGATAGCCAAAGGGGAGTTGATAAACCTGCCCCATCGCGATCGCCGGGCAAGCCTCTATCACCCAGCGATCACACTGAGAATAGTTGACTTCCCCAGGTTTAAGCGTTCCATATACAAAAACTTTAATCATAAATAGCAAAGACAAGCGGTCAAGCGTTACTCTTAGCGGAACTGGTGTTGTGAGTTGCACAATATCGGCTTATGTTCGTATTTCGCTCAAAACCTATGCCGCAAGAAAACTATACAATTTTGAACCGGGCACTTATTGCGTCATCGAAACAAGTGGCATTTGGATTGATCCTAGGAAGCGCGATCGCACTCATGCCCCATGCCGCAGTGACCGCGATGCAAATGAAGGTCACTCCGACTAATCCTAAACTAGGGGATACACTGCGAATTGTTGCCCAATATGATGATGCCAACATCAATGCAACCCCTCAAGTCTCTGTGGGCAAACAAACCTACCAAACGTTTTTGAGTGGTTCCAACCAGTTTCGGGCATTGGTGCCCACCACTCCGCTTGATAAACCGGGCACCTTAACGATTCGAGCTACAGGGGGCGGCGAAACCGCTGAAGTCACCGTCAAGCTTGCCAATCGCAAGTTTCCGACTCAATCCATTCGGATTTCAGGCAGCGGCAGCGATGGCACTGATCGCGAATTCGATCGCGTCGATGCCTTTAAAAAACTCGTGACTCCCGAAAAACTGTGGCAGGGTGCCTTTCGCCGTCCTAACCAAGGACCTATCACCTCTGGCTATGGTATTCGTCGATACTACAATGGCGTTTTTGCCAAAGATTATTACCACCGTGGCATTGATTATGCAGGAGCCTATGGTTCCCCCGTAGTGGCTCCTGCGCCGGGACGAGTGGCGCTCGTGGGGCGGGTTTCTGAAGGATTTAAACTGCACGGCAATACCGTTGGCATTGACCACGGACAAGGGATCACTACCATTTATCTTCACCTCAGCCGCATCAATGTGAGGGAGGGAGACTTGGTGCAATCGGGGCAGGTTATCGGAGCAGTGGGTGCAACGGGCGGAGTCACAGGACCTCATTTACACTGGGGATTATATGTCAATGGCTTATCAGTCGATCCATCTCCGTGGCGTGAGGTAGGATTTGAATAATTTGTTCTTTAAGGTTTTGATGAAAGTGGTCTACTAGGCGCAATCTAGGGCACCATTGTTCAAGACTACTAAAGCAAATCACTAATTTAAGCTAGGGAAGAGGTGTAGGAGGCTCTATGAGCATCGAAAAGATTGTTGAACAAGCTCTGCAAGACGGGTATCTGACCCCAGCAATGGAGGCAGAGGTGGGACGCATCTGTGATACTGCCTCAGAACTGTCGATTGAAGAGTACATGGCGTTAGATCGGTTAATGGGCGCACTCTTGACTGGGGAAGTAGTTGCAGTTCCTCGGAAGCAGTTTATTAATGTGATGGAAGAATTAGTATTAACAGAAGCGATCGCTCGGGTTGCCGAAATTGAGGCAACCAGTGATCGCACCTTGGATTTAGGAGACATTGCCGCCTACGCTTTGAACCGATTGCCGCCTCTCTACGCCACCACTGAAGAAGGCGCAAACTATCAGCGACAACGGGCAAAGGAGGAACTGCAAGCCTTAATTGCTCAGCAGGTTGGAGAAGCGATCGCCCGTAACCTTGACCGTCCTGAATTCTTCCCCGAACGCCAAGTGATTGGTAAAAGCTCAGGCGACGAAATTCTCACTCAGGTTAGCGCTCTCCTCCAAGCCTATGCCCCAGGCTATGAACAGCCTACAGGACCCGCGAATTAAGAAGTTAATGGCTAGTAGCTCTAGCCATTAACTTCTTACTGCTCAACAATTACAGGCGTTCCCGTAGCGATGTGGCTATACAGCGATTTCACATCTTTGTTTCGCATCCGTAGACAGCCATGGGAAACCGCTTCTCCAATTAGCTCTTCTTGGTTGGTGCCATGAAAGCCAATTTCGCCTGCTTCATTCGATAAAAAGCCAATCCAGGCAGCACCGAGGGGATTATTGTTTCCGGGGGCGACAGCAATTCCAGTGATGGGGTGTACCCAGGTAGGATTTTGTTCCATTTCTAAAACGTGAAAGGTGCCTGTTGGCGTTTCCCAACCCGGTTTGGCAACCGCGATCGCGTAACTATCCAATAGTTGGCTACCCTGATAAACCTGAACTCGCCGTTCACTCAAATTCACAACCACACGAGAATCTGTTTTTGCGACGGTTTCGGATTTTGCTTCTGGGGGTGTGATTGTAGAATTAACAGCAGGTTGGGGTTCGTGGTTCGTAGGAGGTTGGATAGACTGGTTTATGACCACCAGCGATTGCAGCGATCGCTCACCATGCGACGGGACTAACATTTGAGAACTGCCAACGTCAAAACGACCCGCTCTCATCTGCCATTGAGCCAGCGCCAGCATCCCTGCCGTTCCCAAGCACAGCAGCATCATACTGCGCGCGATCGAATCGTCCTTCAGTCTAACGGGCATATTTAAGGCAGGGAATAGGGGTAGATGGAAAAAAGAGGGTTTTGTACCCCAAACTATCCTATCTCTCTGAGATCAAGAGTATCCCATTGCCCCAGCAGGCTCAATCGTTCTTGGAAAAAATAATGCTTGAACAATAATGGTAGAAGTTGAGATTGAGGAATTAAAAGCTTTCCCTCTTTCCTCTTCCCTCTTCTCTTTTCCCTCTTCCCACTTGATAGGGCATTTATACTAACGAATGAGCCATCGCGGGTTCTGTTTTTGGATAGTCTATGGAAATTCTTTCGGTTACGCTCAACAATTTCAAATCCCATAGCGATCGCCATTTTGCATTTCAACCGGGCACCAATGCGATTTGTGGCGAAAATGGTGCAGGTAAAACCAGTATTTTGGAAGCGATCGCCTGGGTGTTGTTCGACTATTCGGGCGACTACAACAAAGATGATCTGATCCGCAATGGGACGGCGAGTGCCCAAGTGCGAGTTACCTTTGTCTCGACCCGCGATGGACGCACCTATGAAGTTCAGCGCTGCACCACCAAAGGCTACACCTTGTATGATCCACAATTAAACGAGCGTCTGCCTTACAGTCGGATTAAAGAAGAAGTGTTGCCTTGGCTGCGGCAACATTTAGGCGTTTCACCCGGCACCGATTTGAGCCAGCTTTTTTCCAGCACAATTGGCGTTCCACAGGGCACCTTTACCGCAGACTTTTTGCTGACTAGGGAAAAGCGTAAGCCGATTTTTGACAAGATTCTTAAGGTTGAGGAATATCAGCAGACCTATAAACAGCTTAACGACCTGGAGAAATATGCCAAAAATCAGGTGGAAATGTTGGAGCGAGAAATCGCCCATTATGATGAAGAGTTGCAACAGTTAGAAGCACTGCAACAGAAACGGCTAGCTCAACAGACCGCGATCGCCCAGGCACAAGCGGAGTTATCACAGGCAGAAACACGACTGGCGGACTTGAAGCAGGAGCAGGAAACCCTGGCAGCGTTGGCAGCGAGATCGCAGCAATTAGACACTCAACTAGCGCAATTGGCAATCCAGCTACAAACCCAAACGGTGCAGTTGCAGCGATCACAGAATGATCTTGCTCAGGCAGAATCAGCCGTGGCAATCTGTACCGCGCAGCGAGGAGCGTATCAGGCTTTTTTGGTGGCGGAGTCAGCCCTAGGCGACCTTGAGCAGCAGCGCCAAGCCGAACAGATCCTTCAAGCGCAACGACGACAGCAGGAAGCTCAACTGCGCGATCGCCAAACCGCGATCGCCCAAGTCACCGTGCAGCTTGCTCGTTTGGCAAATGCCCAGAAAGAAATTCAACAGCTAGAACCCTTTGCCCAGCGCCAAATTGAGCTAGAAAAAGCGCAGCAGTTAATCACTCAGAATCTACAAGCCTGCCTTAGTCAGCGACAGACCCTTCAGCAGCAAGAGAAACGGCTAGTACAAACTCAAACCCGCCAAACCCAGCTTGCCAAAGAAATTGCCCGATTGCGAGAGTTGCAGCTATCCGTAGAGGAAATTCCGATGCTGGAGCAACAGCAACAGCGCTTACAGCAGCACCTGAGCCGAATTACCGCCGCCAGCCAGTTTGAAGCCGATTTGCAGCAATTATTCACTCAGTCGGAGGCAACCGGCGATCGCTTCATCGCTCAAGTCCAGCACGCCACCGCCACCCTCAAAGACCTTCAACAAAAGGCTCCTCTATGGACATCTTCTCTGGAAGCAGTTTTAATCACGCTGCAAAGCGGCACCGATTGCCAGCAGCAGTTCATGACTGCCCTGCAAACTATCCTGGATGATCTGGCAGAACAAACCGCTGTCACGAAACTAGAGCAGCAATTACAAACGATTCAAGTAACCCTAAAAACCGCACGTCAGCATCAGGCGCAGGTGAGTAACCTGGAGCGACTTTTGGATAATCAGGCGGAACTCAGCCAAGAGCAAACGGATTTACAAGCCAGCTTGGTGGAGCTACAAAAGCACCTGACCGCAGAACCCGAATTACGCCAGCAACAGGCAACCCTAGCGGCAGATTTAGAAACGCTCAACAATCCTAAGGGGCGGATTCAACTGCGGCAGGAAGAACTGCAGCAGGTGGCAACGGTGCAAACGGAAGCCGCCCAACTTCAAGCCGCTCTTAATACTCTAGAAGCCGCGATCGCCCAGATCAATACTCAACTTACTGCCTTTGCCAACCTTTCAGAGCAGGTGCAGGCGCAGCAGTCCCTTAAAGACACTCATCGCGCTGCCTATGAAAGCTATATGGCACAGCGAGAACTGGCAAACACCCGCAAACAGCGACAGCAGCAGGTTGAGGAAGCCACCGCCGCCCTCCAACAATTGGATCAGGCAACAGTCAGCGCCACGGAAGAACGCGATCGCCTCCAGCAAACCTTTGACCCGAACCACTTTCAAACCGTGCAAGCAGCCTATCAAGCTGCGAATGATCAAAAAGTTGCCCTCAGCGCCCTGTTGCCCGTGGAACTAAAACTATTGGCAGAACTGGATCAGCAATTGAGCAAACTGGAAGCCGTCAGCCAAAAACGGGCGATCGCCCAGACCGCTTTAGACCAGAAAAAGAAAACTGAGCGCTTCATCAAATTTGCCCGCAAAGCCTACAAAGACGCTGGACCGCGCATCACCGAGCGCTATATCCACAGCATTTCTCGTGAAGCCGACAAACTTCTGCGAGAATTGCTCAACCGCCCGAATGTCAGCTTGCAATGGACGCGGGATTACGAAATTATCATCCAAGAAGGTGCCCATCCCCGTCGCTTTGTGAACCTGTCCGGGGGAGAGCAAATGTGCGCTGCCCTTGCAGTTCGGCTGGCACTGCTCAAAATTCTGGCAGATATTGACATTGCCTTTTTCGATGAACCCACCACCAACATGGATCGAATGCGCCGAGATCAACTCGCCGAAGCGATCGCCAATATCAAAACCTTCCGCCAGCTATTCGTCATCAGCCACGACGACACCTTTGAAAAGGTCACCGAGAATATCATTTTGGTGGAGAGGGAGTAGGAAAGAGGGAAAAGGAAAGGAGAACTCAAAACTTCTCACTTCTCACCACGGGCTGCCGATCATGGTAAACGGTGCCCAATAATAGGGATGGCTGAGGACGCGATCGCGCGTAGTCGGCGTATCTTCTGGTAACAGAATTGGCGTTTCTTTTGCGCCTAAAATTTGGTTGCCATCAATGGATATTTGTCCTTTGATCATGGCAATTTGGGCTTGCCTGAGCGCTTCGGCTTTAATCGGTGCAGAGTGCAACTCTCCATAAAAACGGGCAATCAGCGCGGTGGTCGCCACATCATTCACTGCCCATAGGCTTGCAACGGCAGTTTTCACACCCGCTTGCACCGCGAGTCCGCCAAAGCCCAGTTCTGCATCGCGATCGCCCAGCGCCGTTGAACAGGCACTCAGCACCAGCAATTCTACAGGTGGATTGTTCCATCCGAGTTGGCGTACCTGATCCATATGCAGGCGCTCATTCCACAGTTGAATGTAGGAGTTGCCAATGATGCCAGGTTGAAAATTTGCATGAGTGGCAAAATGAATCATGCCATAAGGTTGTTGCTGTCGAGCCGCTTTTAGAGCTTCGAGAGTGGCAGTTTCGTTCAAATAATATCGTCCTGACCAAAGCTGGTTTACTAAGGTAGAAACTTCCACTGGCACTGATGGCAGCGGAACTTGTCCATCTGTACTTTCAGAAATGCCTAGCCCTAACAGCTTAAAGTCTTGAATTTTACGAAAGCGTGTATCCGTCAAGCTAAGGCTTGGCATCAAGCCAATACTGTAGTCTTCCACTAAAAAGTTTTGTCCGTTATGCAGGGCAGCAACTGGCAGCGATCGCAACCCGGTATCCATCAGAAACACCAGATTGGTGATTTTGCGAAACTGGAGTTGCTCGATTACGGGGGCAACCAACCAGCCATACAACTGCTGCCCCAACTCCAAATAGCGCTTAGTGCGAGTTTTACGGGGATCAGAGACTTCCAGCCGAAACGCCTGTGCCACTGCCAATACCTTGTCACGAGTTGCCGTTGGAATTCGTCGCCGGATCACATCGCCTTTTGCAGTCACTACCAAAATTTCAAGCTGATCGGTATCGCGATCGCGGGTGGCTCCTGCCGCTCCTGCGCCGCTTAAAGTTGCCACGTCTGCTGCCTTCAAAGATTCCGGCACAAAGCTAATGTAGATAAAAGCAGGTTTTGCTCCGGTTTCCCGCTCAATCGTTTGGGCAATTTCCTTTTGCTGATCGATTGATTTGGTGATCGGTTCAGGCAGCCCCAAGTAGACCGAAAACGCATCTGTAAAACGCTGTTCAGGGGTAATGCTCTCAAGTGTAAATTCCGGTGGAGAAGGATTGTCAAATTTGGGGTCGAGGACTTGGCAAGTCGTCAACACGCAAATATCGGGAATAGTAGTGATAGTAGTTGAGCGAACGTTTAGGGCGATCGCCCGTGGCGCAGAAACCGTAATCACATCATCCACCGTCACTGAAAACGCATTGCTCAACAACCCAACAAATCCGGGTGGCGGGACAAACTGCAACGTCGCATCCGCCGGAATAATTGCCCCCGGAATGGCATTGACTCCGTTAATTCGGAGAATGGCTCCTGGGGCGATCGCGGCGACTCGAATGGTCAAAGGGCTATCTGCATTCAGGTCGGCAGGAAGCAAGCCCAGCGAGGCAACCGAAAAGTTTAACGGTTGATCAATGGTCGAGTCAGGCAGAGGCGCGATCGGGTTCAGCGTTGGCGGGGTGTTATTGAAGGTGATTTGCACATTTCCACTCGCAGATTGAAACGGACTAGAGGCAAACGGAAATGTACCCGAAACAATTTCTATGCCAGTAGCGATCGTTCCAGTGGTAATCGTTCCAACGGTGCCATTACCAGTATTGGCTGTCACAGCCCCCGTTCCAACGGTAAAAGGTTGGTTTGCGATGCCACCATCGTGAGTAATGCTGACTGTCCCACTAGTGCCAGTAGCCCCAAAACCACTGGCAATAATCGTGTCAAAACCATTTACAAACCCGATGCCCCGAACCTGTCCTTTTGCCGAAATAATTACGTCGCCACCATTGGCACCGAATAAACCTCGCGTGTCGATACTTTGAAAGCTGATGTTGCCTCCATTACTGCTTGTGGTCAAAACAACGGTGTTACCCGAAACCGGAGGAGCAGACCCTGCTGAGGCTGTAGATTGGATTGTGCCAACCGCAATTGATCCAGTGGCACTTGTGATGCGAATAGCTCCTCCAGTTTGAGGTGCACCAACGCTATAGCCGTTGCCAATCAATTCACCAGCTGTAATGTTTCCTGTTGCCTGTAATGTAATATTGCCACCATTTCCACCAACCTCAATGTCAGAGTTAGAGGTATTGATAGTTCCCAGGAAAAGAGTATTGGCTGCAAAAGTAATGTTTGTACTAGGTGCAATAATACCTGTTCCATTGGTGGAGATCGCACCTCCTGCTTGAAAGGTGATTGCAGTGGGCTGAGCAAAAGGGGTGTAGTCTAACGTTCCAATGGCTGGATCAAAGGTGATGTTGTTGGTCGCTTGCAAGATCACAGTCGCACCAGCCCCCCCATTTAGCAGAGCATTTTGTGAAATTGTGAATGTTGCGTTTCCGCCATCTCCTGCCAAAATCTGGTTGTCAAGTAGTTGAAGATCATCGGCACCACCGCCTGCTGCAATAATAATGTTGGTCGGATCGAGTAATAGCGTTCCAGTGTTGCCGTTTGCAGCCGCCGTATCCACAGTGCCTCGATACTGCAAATTCTCCTTGCCCGATACTTCCACAAACCCGCCATCACCGCTGATTGTACCGCCACGTGCCGTAATGGTGCCGCCAAACTGGGTTGCTTTATCTGCCCAAACAATCACTTTACCGCCATTTCCCTGTTGCCCTGCATCGGCTTTGAGAGTCGAGTCAGCGCTGATGTAGGTTTGGGTCGCGGTGGGTAAGGTGTTGCCGCCTTGATAGTCTCCACCAACACGAATGGTGCCGCCACTCGCCCCTGAAGCATCGAGGTTGGCACCCACTAAACCGACCTTGTTACCAACGACAGTAATGGAGGGGTTAGAAGACAGGGAACTAGGAGCTTGAGCATTTGCCACAGACACTTGACCGCTGACGATCGCAGTTCCGACAGTAGTAGGAATAGTGACACCCGAACTAGTTAACTGGACTGAACCATTGGGATTAACGGTGAGTCCGGTAGCACCGCTGAGGTTGCCACCAGTGAGGAGTTGGGGAAGTGTGGGAGCAGGGGAGGCAAGGGGAGCCGAGGCAGCTAGCGGCTGAAATTCTAGATTGAGCAAACTCCCTGGCTGACTGAGGCGTACCAGGTTTTCTCCAGGAACAGCAGCGATCGTAATGCTGCCGCCTGGAGCGAAGAGGGTGCCCGTGTTAACGACCGTGCCGCCCAGTAGGGTGATGCTCTGCCCTTGCCCAACTGCCAGATTTCCGGCGTTGATAATTGACCCTGGCGCGATCGCGGAAAACGCAAAGCTGTTAGGATTGCCAGTTAAGTTGGTGTAATCATTGGCACCGATCGCATTAAACAACCCTCCAGTGCCAAACCCGATCGCATTGGCGGTAGTTGCAGTAAACGCAGCAGGTACATTCAGGCTGGCATTGGTGCCAAAAATAATTCCGGCGGGGTTGAGCAAAAATAGATTTGGTGTGCCGCCGCTGACTTGAACCAGCCCGTTGATCACCGAAGGATTATTGCCA
>QBMH01000011.1:43058-43398 GCA_003249025.1 Leptolyngbya sp.
CCGGCGGGGTTGAGCAAAAATAGATTGGGTGTGCCGCCGCTGACTTGAACCAGCCCGTTGATCACCGAAGGATTATTGCCAACTACGCGCCCCAAAATATTTTGCAGTTGGGGATTGGCAAGAAAATTGGCGATTTGCCCTGGGTTCAGTCCAAATTGCTCGAAGCTATGGAACAGGTTGGCGCGATCGCCCGACAACGTGCCGCCATTAATATCAAAACGGTTGCCAGCAGGAGTAACAATCGTATTCGTGCCATCGGCAGCAGGCACAATTTGCGCCTGAGTCACAGCGCCCATGCCTGCCACAACTGGAAACGCTGCAAGTAGAGGTAGTAAACTGC
>QBMH01000120.1 GCA_003249025.1 Leptolyngbya sp.
TCTATCACCAAAGCTCAACGTCGTGTTGCCCATGATATAGATGCCCTTTTCCTACTCATACAATGAATTAACCCTGCCCCGCCCCCTGTCGCCCCACCAATCAGTGATAAGAAAGGTTGGATGTTTATTGGCAAAGTTACACGCAATTCAAATGGTGATGATGTCCTCGATCCACCCAACATCCATCCGCGTATGATTCCTCAGAGTGGGGCGATTGTAGAAGTGAGAGAAACTACCCACATCAGATTTAATCAGCCACAAGCGCCGGATTTTGATTATGCCCAACAGGAGATTTTGGGATGTGTAGCTCCTGGCGAAAAAGTGGAGATATTGCAAGTAGAAACTCTTCCCAATCGAGCCGTGTGGGCAAGAGTTCAACAATATGGTGACAGTCCCACGTTTTCACCTAGATGTCCTAGCAATGGCATTCGGGCTTTGTGGTAGAGACTAAACTTTGTAGATTGGATTTTGACGGAACCAATACATTTGTAGGTGTTGATAGGATTTAGCCAAGGAGTAGCTATTGCGTTAAGTGATCTCAATGAGGTTAAGCGATCGCGGTGATGCTAGAAGTTAAACAGTCCTGCTGGCTGCTCTATGATGAAGTCAGGCTTTTTGATTCGTTCGATCAATAGCTTGGCTATAGTTGGAAAAACCAAAGTTGGAAAAACCAACCACGGAGCTTAAATGATGCAAATCACGATCAACCTGCCCCAAGATATAGAGCTAGACGAGACCATTCGCCAACACGCCGAATCTAGAGCGCGTGAATCCTATGTGATGGAACTGCTCCGCTACGGCAGCATCAGCACAGGCTACGCCGCCAAAAGCCTCAACCTCAGCCGCCTGGAAGTCCTTGAACTCATGGGACAATACAAAATTTCGATCTTCCCAGAACAAACCCCTGAAGAACTTGCCCAGGAAGTTGCCGCCACTCGCCGCCTGATTCAACCGTGATCATCGTCTCCAACACTACGCCCCTCAGCGAACTCGCCAAAATTGATTGCCTTGATGTGTTGCAACTCCTATTCTCCAAAATCCTCATTCCTCCAGCCGTTTACGCAGAACTGACCACAGGCAATCATCCCGCTGCGATCGCAATTCCTGCCGCCACTTGGATCGAAACGCAAGCTGTTAATCAAGCTGAGAGAATTGAACAACTTCTGCAAACTCCAGGACTTGATCGCGGTGAATGTGCAGCGATCGCTTTAGCAGAAGAACTGAACGCCGATCGATTACTCATAGACGAACGGGTAGGGCGCAGCTTGGCTCAGAAGTTAGAATTACCTGTCATTGGCACAATCGGCATTTTGCTGCTTGCTAAAGAGCAAAGGATTTTGAGCGAGATCGCCCCGCTACTCGACCGTTTAATCGGTCAAGGCAAGTGGATTAGTCCCGCTTTTTATCAACAAGTTCTGCAAATGGCAGATGAAGAGCAATCCCACGACGATCCTGCACGATCTCAACCGTAAGCAATTTCCGGCAGCTAGGCTAAAGAGACTGGAGGAAAGCATCATATAACTCACGAGCGATCTGCGTTTTGCCAATAAGCTACTTCATGTCGTAGCCGAACAGATTGGGGTTCACTTCATCCAGTTTCAGGTCTGCCAAGCCATATTCTGCCCAACGGCGATCGCAGAGGGCGGCAGTATCAGGGTCAGGTTTGAGGGTTTCACTCCAGGGGCGATCGCTTTCGGGAGCTATCTTTGTCGTGGCATCAATGCCCATACGACTTCCTAAACCGGGTTTTTCCGTGGCAAAATCGAGGGAGTCAAACGGATTGTTGGGCAGGATGAAGACATCTCGCGCCGGATCGACTTTTGAGGTAATCGCCCAGACGACCTGACGCGGATCGCGGATGTTGATATCCTTATCTACCACGATGACAAATTTAGTGTAGTTGAACTGAGGTAATGCACTCCAGAATGCCAAAGCAGCGCGACGAGCTTGACCCGGATAGGTTTTCTCAATTGAAATCACCGCGACTTTATAAGACAGCCCTTCCATCGGTAGGAAAAAGTCGATGATTTCGGGCACCTGTTGCCGCAGAATCGGCGTGTAGACTCGATTGAGGGCGATCGCCATCATGGCATCTTCCTTGGGCGGACGACCGCTAAACGTCGTCAGGTAAATCGGATCTTTGCGATGGGTCATGCAGTGGAAGTGCAACAGCGGAGCTTTTTCATTCACGCCGCCGTAGTAGCCCATATGGTCGCCAGCGGGTCCATCGACTCCGGTTTCTCCCGGCGTAATCGTTCCTTCCAGCACGATTTCCGAATCCGCAGGCACTTCCAAATCCACGGTTTTGCACTTGGCAAGATGCACGCCTGCCTTACCGTAAATTCCGGCAAACAGCCATTCTGATAAATCGATGGGCAAGGGCGTTGCTGCCGCCATAATGATTAGTGGATCGACTCCGAGAGCGATCGCCACTTCCAACTTTTTACCCATCTCCGCCGCTTTTCGCAAATGTCGCGTGGGACCGCGCACCGAGAGCCACTGCACCGTCATCGTGTTCTTTGACTGCAACTGCAAGCGATACACGCCTACATTGGGAATCTTTGTCTCTGGATCTTTGGTGATCATCAAGCCCAAGGTCACCACCTTATCCGCATCACCAGGATACACTCGCAGCAGCGGCAGTTTCGTCAAATCCACCGCGTTATCTTTCAGCACCACTTGATGACACTGCGGAAACAGATCGCGATCGGGTTTCGCCCGAATCACATCAAATAGCGCCTTGCCCAGTTCCACCGCCTGAGACATCTTTTTCGGCGGGCGCGGTTGATAGAGCAACGCCAACTTCTTACCCAGGGTTTCCAGTTCTTCGGGTTTGTCCATGTTCATCGCCATGCACACCCGCTCCACGGTGCCCATCAAATTAATCGCCACGGGATAGTCTGACCCTTTGACGTTTTCAAACAGCAGCGCCGGACCACCCGCTTGCAGCAGCCGATTGGCAATTTCAGCAATTTCTAATTCTGGATCAACCAATGCCTGAATCCGCCGCAACTGCCCCCGCTGTTCAAGCTGCTGAATAAATCCTCGAAGATCACGCGCCATGATGAAGAACTGTAAAGACCTCCTCTCATTATGAAGCGCAGAACGCCGCGATCGCCTGTTCTCTAAAAATCAATCCAGTAAAGAATTATTGAAGGTAGCCGGAATCAAGATGGCGGTATCAATGTTGTGGGGCGATCGCTCTATAAAAAACTGAAATTTTTGGAATATACCCCTAACAGTGGATTTTATACGAAAGCTTTGGGGGCAATAATTCCAGAACGCAAGATTTCCCAAAGCTTTCGGGGATAAACACCTGAAGCAGGAAGGCATACAGAAAATTTCAGTAGAATCAAATTGTTATATCGATTTTTATTTGATTCTTCAAAACTGAAATAAGCAAAAGACATATGCCATCATCACCAAGTTTATACTTACCTGTACCCGATGGAACTGGAAATAAAGTCGAGATAAAACATAATGGATCGGTGGTGATAGTAGGTGCTAATGGTTCGGGGAAAAGTAGGCTTGGAGCATGGATAGAGAAGAATACTGAAAATGTTATTGTTCACCGAATATCTGCTCAAAGAGCACTAGATCTTCCTGAATATGCGGTGGTCAAATCTCTCGAACAATCTTTAAATGATTTACTTTGGGGGAATGAGGATTCCAAGTATGCCAGTAATCAATATAAATGGAATCATCGCTGGCAAGGAAAACCTGAAACATTCCTTCAGAATGACTACGGAAAGGTTCTGTCCAATTTGTTTGCAAGAAGCTCAGAACGTGATAGAAAGCACGTTGAGGAAACACGCCTAAAGCAGGTTTATATTCCTATTGTGAACTCTCCTATTGATGTTCTAGTCAGCTTATGGGAAGAGATTCTTCCCCATAGAAAGATTTCGTTAGAAGATGGAAAGGTAAGTGTCAAAGACGTTACTCATGGAACCGAGTACCACGGGAAAGAAATGAGTGACGGTGAAAAAGTTTCGCTGTACTTAATGGGGCAGTGTCTATGCGCTCCTTCGGGTTCAATATTAGTAATTGATGAACCTGAAATACATCTGCACACATCAATTATGCAATCTCTATGGAATAAACTTGAAGAGGCAAAACCGGATTGCCTTTTCGTGTACATTACGCACGATCTTAATTTTGCTTCTACACGTGTTAGCACGACGAGTATTTGGGTCAAAGAGTTTGATGGTGCTAACAAATGGTTATGGAAGCAAGTTCCAGAGGTCGATGAGTTTCCTGAAAGTTTATTGCTTGAATTGTTAGGTAATCGCAGAACAATTATCTTTGTCGAAGGAGAGAAGGGAGGCAAGGATCATGCAATATATCAATCAATTTACAGGAGTTATAACGTTGTTCCTAGAAGTGGATGTCAGAGTGTAATTGAGTCCGTCCGTGCACTTCGACTAAACTCCTCTTTTCATCATATAAATGTTTTTGGACTAATCGACAGAGACTATCGAACAGACGATGAAATAAAAGCATTGTCAAATGCTCATGTATATTGTATCGATGTCGCAGAAATTGAAAATATTTTACTCAATGAGGAAACCTTGCGTCTCATAGGTGCTAATCAACGCCTTGACCCTGATGAAGTTGTCACTCGTGCAACTCAAATGGCAAAAGACCTTCTTCAAAAAGAGATAGAACGCCAAGCTTCTCTGCGAACATATAGGGCAATTGAGAACAACTTGCGCAAGATTGATGCTAAATCGGTTGGACTTGAAGCAATAAAAGCCTCTGTTTCAAATGCCCTGTCTGCGTTGAACACCGATGTAATCTATGCAGATAATCTTGCTTTATATAACAGGTTAGCCACTTCTGGAACCTTAAACGAAATATTGAAATACTATAACAATAAGGGGCTTGTACCGAATGTTTGTTCGATTTTTGAGCTTGGTCGCAATGGCTATGAAAAACTTGTTCTTCGTATGCTTAACTCCAGCGATCGAGACCAGATAATAAGTGGACTTCGGCAGGACGTTCCATCGATATAACAACGCCCATGCACACCGACCGCTGAAAGTTCATGGAGTATGAGGCAAAAGCCTCTGTGACGGTTGATAGGGATCGTTACGCCGCAAGTACCCGGTGGGGATGTAATAGAAATCTGCTCTGTTCGCGATCGCAAATTCTCTCAATTGCGATCGCCCGATTGTTTGAGCATGAAAGGCGCGATCGCCTGCCCAAGTTAAAATGAAGGGGTCAAGTCGCACCGATGTCAGATTGATGACAGTTCGACAACCTGTGATCGCACAGTGGGGCACAACCATCCTCAGAGGCTAATGCAAGAGTTTTCATACTCACTGGGCGATCGCCGTGGCACAATTTAGATTCCCTACTGCCATTCCTTCCATGACCGCAACCCCGACCAACCTATCCACGCAATACGATCCCTCCACCACTGAAGCCAAGTGGCAACAGTACTGGGAAGACAATCAAGTTTTCAAGGCTGATCCCAACCATCCTGGCGAACCTTACTGTGTGGTGATTCCGCCGCCGAACGTCACGGGTAGTCTCCACATGGGGCATGCCTTTGAGCACTCCTTGATTGATGTGTTGGTGCGATATCACCGAATGCTTGGACGCAACACGCTTTGGCTACCGGGAACTGACCACGCCAGTATTGCCGTGAGCGCCATTCTCGATCGCGAACTCAAAGCCCAAGGCAAAACTCGCCAAGATGTCGGACGGGAAGCCTATTTGAAACGAGCCTGGGAATGGAAAGAGGAATCTGGCGGCACGATTGTTGGGCAACTGCGACGCTTGGGGTTATCCGTAGACTGGTCGCGAGAACGCTTCACCATGGATGAAGGCTTATCGGCTGCCGTGCTAGAAGCTTTCATCACACTCTATGATCAAGGGCTGATTTATCGGGGACAGTATTTGGTCAACTGGTGCCCTGCGACGCAATCGGCGGTCTCTGATTTGGAAGTGGAAAACCAAGAAGTAAACGGGCACCTCTGGCATTTCCGCTATGCGCTGACCGATGGCTCTGGCTATGTGGAAGTGGCAACCACGCGCCCCGAAACCATGTTGGGCGATACGGCAGTGGCGGTGAATCCAACGGACGATCGCTACCAGTCCATCATTGGTAAAACCGTGACATTGCCGATCATGAATCGCGAAATTCCGATCATTGCCGACGAGTATGTGGATGCTTCTTTTGGCACGGGCTGCGTCAAAATCACCCCGGCTCACGACCCCAACGACTTTGAAATGGGTAAACGTCACAACTTACCGTTCATCAATATTTTGAACAAAGACGGGACTGTGAACGAGAATGGTGGCGAGTTTCAGGGGCAAGACCGCTTTGTAGCCCGAAAGCGGGTGGTTGCCAAGCTGGAAGAATTGGGCGCGTTGGTCAAAATAGAAGACTACAAGCACACCGTTCCCTACAGCGATCGCGGCAAAGTTCCTGTGGAGCCACTGCTTTCCACCCAATGGTTTGTCAAGATCGATTCCCTTTCCCAACAGGCGTTGGGTTGTTTAGATGAGCAAGACTCTCCCGTTTTTGTGCCCGATCGCTGGACGAAAGTTTATCGGGATTGGCTCGTGAGTTTGCGGGATTGGTGTATTTCGCGGCAGTTGTGGTGGGGGCACCAAATTCCGGCTTGGTATGCCGTGAGCGAGACGGGCGGCGAGATTTTGGACAACACTCCCTTTGTGGTGGCGCGAAATGAAGTAGAAGCCAGGGAAAAAGCGATCGCCCAATTTGGTGCAGCGGTGCAGCTTAAACAAGACCCCGACGTATTGGATACTTGGTTTTCATCGGGTTTGTGGCCCTTCTCAACGTTGGGTTGGCCTCACGAAACAGCAGATTTCGATCGCTACTATCCCACCACCACCCTCGTCACAGGTTTCGACATCATCTTTTTCTGGGTCGCCCGCATGACCATGATGGCAAAGCACTTTACCGGACAAATGCCCTTCAAAACCGTCTACATCCACGGTTTGGTGCGGGATGAAAACAACAAAAAAATGTCCAAATCTGCCAACAATGGTATCGACCCGCTGCTGCTAATCAACAAATATGGCACCGATGCTCTGCGGTATACCTTGATTAAAGAAGTGGCGGGTGCAGGGCAAGATATCCGCCTGCTATACAACCGCAAAACCGATGAATCCGAATCAGTGGAAGCCTCCCGCAACTTCACGAATAAGCTATGGAACGCTTCCCGTTTTGTGATGATCAACTTGGGAGATAATTATGAGTTTTCAAGGTTGAGTTCTGAGTTAGAACAAGGCACTCAAAACTCTCTTCAACTAGCCGATCGCTGGATTTTGTCTCGGTTTAATCAAGTGACTCAACAGACTCGCACTGCGATCGACAGTTTTGCATTGGGCGAAGCGGCGAAGGGCTTATATGAATTCTTTTGGGGCGACTTTTGCGATCTATACATTGAATTGGTGAAATCGCGTCTACTAGGAGAGGATGCCGCATCCAAACAATCCGCGCAGCAAGTATTAGCGTTTGTATTGGATGGCATTTTGAAGCTGTTGCATCCGTTCATGCCGCATATCACCGAAGAACTCTGGCAAACGCTGACTGGTTCAGGATCAGCCCCATCCCAGACACTCCATACGCTTGCCTTGCAACCCTATCCAGAAGTTAATCCCGCTCTGATTGATCCTGAATTGGAGCAGCAATTCACCTTGATCACCGATACCATTCGCACGATTCGCAACCTCCGGGCAGAAGCCGATATTAAGCCTGGAGTTAAGATTCGGGCAATTTTGCAAAGTGAGAGCGATCGCGAACGCCAAATTCTGACCGCTGGACAATCCTCCATTCAAGATTTGGCTAAAGTCGAAA
Source organism: Leptolyngbya sp. (assembly GCA_003249025.1). Classification (GTDB taxonomy): domain Bacteria; phylum Cyanobacteriota; class Cyanobacteriia; order Leptolyngbyales; family Leptolyngbyaceae; genus ULC077BIN1. The sequence goes on from QBMH01000120.1 coordinate 7,832, forward strand.
CGCTCACCATTCAACATCCGTCTGCAAGTGATCCAGCGCTTGCCACCGAAAAAATGGTAGTTGGAGTCACCGGCACAGTACAGATACTCATTCCTCTTTCTGGCGTAGTGGATATGGATGCCCTACGAGTCAAAGTAGAAAGAGACTTAAAAAAAGTTGAAGCCGAAATTCAAGCCCTTTCGAGTCGCCTAAACAACCCTAGCTTTGTCAACAAGGCTCCAGCAGACGTGGTGCAAACTGCTCAAGTAGCCCTTACCGAAGCTGAAAAACAAGCAGAAATTTTGCAGAATCGCCTGAAAGAACTCTAGCTTTAGTCATATCAACTTTTCAAAAAACAAAATGAGAGATAATTATTAAATTCCCTTAAAAAGAGCGAGTATACTCTCCACGTGACAAAGTCAGAAATTATTAAGAGTATTTGGGTCATAGATGTTTAGGTTGTAAAGTTGGCTGCTCTCATTTGTAGCATTAACCCATTAGCTCTATGTTTGTTTTTATACCCGGAAAAGCAGAAAGGCGAAAGCATGCTGTGTCTTGCCCAAGTAGAGACTAAAGAATCTGCCAATAGGGCAGAGTTACGAATTTTAGCTTGTCAGCGCTCAGAATATGCATGGGCGATCGTCAATGAGCAAGACACTTTGTCCTGTGTCCAAGCAACCCAGTATGCGCCGGGATCGCTGGTTTTGCTGACGCTTTCCGATACTCGTGAAGTGTTAGAAATTAGTGATGTCAAAGATTGGCTTTTAAATATTGTTAATACTTTGTTAGTCACAGGCATGACTCCGCAATTTTTGCAGCAAGAGTATGAACGAGCAGAACAATGGCGACAAAATCTCACCCTACAAAGCCAAGATCTGGATCGGCGCGTGTTAGAGCTAGAAGCCCGTCGCGAACAACTTGAACAACTTGAAGAAACCTTGAAACGAGAAAAAAAGCAAATGGAATCTTTGGTAGCCCACTACAGAGAACAAAACTCAGAAGCTTGATCGGTGTTCCTCAGAGCTAGAAATTCATTCAGGATAGAAATTAGAGCAGCGACTAGCAACTAGCTATCAACTATCTAAGAACATTGCTTTGCTGACAAGCAGTACACAGACCAAAAAATTCCAGCATGTGATAGTAGATTTTAAATTGGTAAGACTGGTGAAGTTGGTCTTCCAGATCATGAATTGGACATTCACCAATTGGAATTGAGTTACCACACTGAAGACAGGTTAAATGATGACGATCTTCTTGAACCAAACTGTAGAGTGATTCGCCGGTGGGAACCGTCCTAGCTTGCACCACACCTTGCAGTTTTAAGCTTTCTAGCGATCGATAAACTGTTGCTAATCCCATCGTCAGGTCGCGCGATCGCAGTTCGATATAGAGATCTTGAGCAGAAATTGATCCTTCTAGAGTTTTGAGGAGTTCAACAATACGCTCTTGGCTGCGAGTGCGACGGAGGTTCATAAAAGCGGTAGCATCAGAACTGGACTATCGTTTGGAATCGGGTTGTGACCCAGAAATATCAGGCTCAAATCTATGTTACTCTTCGCCCGTCTGTTCTAGATCCTGCGGGAACGGCGGTGCAATCTGGACTGAAGCACATGGGATATAACCAAGTGGAGCAAGTCAGAATCGGTAAGTATATCGAGGTAATCTTAACGGCTGAGAACAAGACCGCAGCGATGGATCACCTCGATCTCATTTGCGATCAGCTACTCGCCAACCCAGTGATCGAAAACTACCGGATTGAATTGGCAGAAATTTCATCATCTATGAACATTCATTCATAAGTATAGAAAGATCTGATTATCAATGGGGAATATTTGCGATTTGTGACAGCGGCTTAGTAGCGCCTTCGTCAAGCTAGTTTAGTCCCATCCGTCCAATAGATTGGATAGATCGACTTGAAAGGTTTCTCCAAAAGTAGAAACGCGATCGCCCTGGATCAGCTTTCGCCCCCGCCGCGTTTCCACTTTTCCATTCACTTTTACCTCGCCATCTTGGATCAGCAGCTTTGCTTGCCCTCCGGTATCAACCACCCCTTTAATCTTGAGAAATTGATCAAGCTTAATGCTTTCGTTCTCTGTTTTAATGCTTTCGCTATCCGTCATTGTTAGCTCGCGTCCGTCTTACATCTACTTCCACCCTACACTTTCATAACCTACGTTTGCAGACGCGAGTGGCTGCGATCCATTTAACATCCCCGTCCGGCAGACTTTGCCCAATTTCGTCAGGTAAGACTTCGCTAGCGATTTGGGATGGCGAAGTCTCACTGATCTTTCATAACGGACAACTACACTTTCTTATCGCTCCGTACAAGCCCAAGTTGTGATCTTGCAGTCGCCACTTCCACAGGATGAAATCGCTTGAGCTTTTGCTTCTGCTTCACTGGCGCTCCAGCCCCAGCCAATGACCTTATTGTTTTCAGCAACCGCACCGCAGGCATTTTTGAACCAGACTCGCACCACACAATCATCCTTGCCGCATTCTTTGAGAGAACTTGCTTCAGCCTGAGCGCGGGTTGGATAGTTATACGTATATCCCCATTGCCCCTCTTCATCGGTGGAGATCGCGCCATACATATCCTCGGCGGAGGCTGCTGTGGCTGAAAGCATTTGGACGGCGGCGATCGCCACCACAGCCAATCCTGAAGCTTGTGTCAATTTAGAAAAAAGCCGCATATAACCATCCTGGTTAACTAAGGTGAATATTGGGTTTAAACCCTGATCAAATAATTCCCATATTCCCCACCCAGATCACGCTTTCGGGCATAGGGTTTAGTGCCCTGCTGGATCGCGTGGTTTTCCCCTCGGCAATCTCCCCGCGATCGCTGATGGAAAACCAGCGATCGTCAATCACCAATTCGCGATCGCGATTATAATTAAAGCCTGTTGCATTGCTAAAATCCGTGACTACCACTCCTCTTCGTCCTACTTCTCAGCCCACTTCATCCGCTCAACGTCCTGATAATCTGGGAAGATTTGGCAAATTTGGCGGCAAGTATGTTCCCGAAACCCTGATGCCAGCATTAGCGGAGTTAGAAGCTGCCTTTTATCAATACCGCGATGATCCCGCTTTTCAAACCGAGCTTCAAGGTTTACTAAAGGATTATGTCGGTCGTCCGAGTCCGCTCTATTTTGCCGAACGATTGACCACCCACTACGCTAGACCCGATGGCACGGGCGCACAAATTTATCTCAAGCGAGAAGACCTCAACCATACAGGCGCTCACAAAATTAACAACGCTCTAGCACAGGTTTTACTCGCGAAGCGCATGGGCAAACAGCGCGTCATTGCTGAAACCGGAGCCGGACAGCATGGAGTGGCAACTGCAACTGTTTGTGCCCGATTTGGGTTGAAGTGCGTCATCTACATGGGCGTTCATGACATGGAGCGGCAGGCACTAAATGTTTTTCGGATGAAGCTCATGGGGGCAGAAGTTTCTCCAGTGGCAGCGGGAACTGGCACCCTCAAAGATGCCACCTCGGAAGCGATTCGAGACTGGGTGACGAATGTAGAAAACACGCATTACATCCTCGGATCGGTGGCGGGTCCCCACCCTTACCCCATGATTGTGCGCGATTTTCACCAAGTAATTGGGCAAGAAACCCGCGTTCAAAGTCAGGAAAAATGGCAGGGCTTACCCGATATCTTATTGGCATGTGTGGGCGGCGGTTCCAATGCCATGGGGCTGTTCCACGAGTTTATCAATGAGCCGTCTGTGCGCCTGATTGGAGTTGAGGCGGCAGGCGAAGGGGTAGAAACCGGAAAACATGCCGCAACGTTGACTCATGGGCGAGTTGGAGTCTTGCATGGTGCCATGAGCTACTTGCTTCAAGATGAAGATGGGCAAGTGATTGAACCCCATTCCATCAGTGCCGGGTTAGATTATCCAGGGGTTGGTCCTGAGCATAGTTATCTTAAAGAATTGGGTCGCGCTGAGTATTACAGTGTGACGGATCAAGAAGCGCTAAATGCATTTCAACGGTTATCTCAACTGGAAGGAATTATTCCAGCATTGGAAACAGCCCACGCGATCGCCTATTTAGATGTACTATGTCCGCAACTGCAAGGCTCTCCTCGGATTGTGATTAACTGCTCTGGACGGGGCGACAAAGATGTTCAAACCGTTGCAAAGCTTTTGGATGCACCTGAAAAAAGTTAATCCTTCTCGTAAGAACATTTTACTCAATCCTTAACTTCTAGAGCGTTGTTTGCGTTTCTGATGAAGATCACGCATGGGCGATTTTACGGAGGTTATACTCTGGACTGTAAGGGTAAATGCTGAGGAATGCTGCGAATTAATCTCTCGTCAGCAGGTAGATTTTGCACCGCTTGAACACTTTTATTGTCTGCGAATACTGTCTATGAAGCATTATTTCTACGGAATCAGGTCGGTTCAATATCCATGTTGCTGTGTATGGAATTCGTAGACTTTAGATGTATCTACCTAAGTAATTTACTCAATCAGCTTTAGTTATTTAGCCAGGATGTTTTCAATGAAAAGTAACTCGTCTTCTATAAATGGTGTTTCGACGGTCAATGGTGTTTCCACCGTGGCTTTATTCACAAAGCGTTTATGCTCAACGTTTGGATTTGCGGTTCTTGCTGCGGTATGGAGCGCCAATGATCCTTATAGTAGCGGTCAAACTGATAGTGAATACCCAATGGATTAGGGTATCTGCCCCCAGAAAAAGGCGATCGCACTTTTCCACAAAACTGTTTGATTACAAACATGGTGCATAAAGCAAGACTGTATAGTTTCTATTTCAGCGTCCGTTAAACTTTGGATTAGGTAGCTTCTGTAGGTTAGTTTTTTGGCAGCGATCGCAAACCACTTCTGAATTGCATTTTGCGTAATGTAAAGCGGCATCTGCATCTGTTCTACTACTACTTCCAGAGTAAAACCAGCTTGTTGAAACAGTGTTTTTAGCTCGGTTTCATTCCAGTTCAGATGATTAATACTGTGATGATAAATCGCTTCTTCAGCCTCTACTAATCGCGCAAAAAGCGCAGGTTCCAACCATTCTGGTTTTAGTAAGCTATAAAGCCGCTGAGTGCGATAAGGCAGTAACTCTGCTAAAGCGATTTTCCTAGGATTGGCTTTTGAGTCGGGTTGATTAGATCGGGCGATTCCCGTGAGTGATCCACGTTGCGGAATCGCGGTGAGCCAATCAACGGCTTTTGCTTTATCCAATTCCCCAGCCAAAACATTGCGCCCCATGATGCAGTCTACTTGAATCGACTGTTCCAATAGGACAGTCGGTAATTGCTGGAGCGACACTTGTAAGATCATCGGACGGCTTAATTCTGGCAGGGCTTCACTTTGTTCTTCTAACGCTTTGGCATCGGCTTCAGAATGGACGCAGGCATATACGCCCCCCTCCGGCACCCGCCGTATTGCTTCCCAGGTGAGTAATCCGCTGCCTGCATTCAAATCCAGAATTCGGTGATGGCGTTGGGGTTGGGCAAGATCAAACAAGCGATCGCGCACTTTTGCCAACTGCGCCCCCGATTGGCTGAGGGTTCGCTGCAACCAACGCTCCTGTGCGGTATTCACTGTGCTAAAAGTCAGTACTTCTGGCATTGTCACCCCTACGCCTTCCAGTAATGCCGCCAGTTGAGCTTCCCGCCGTTGTGCCACTTGAGTTTGAATCTGCGCTTCATACCCCTGAGCCGAGGGCTGATAAAATATTTGACCCTGAAGGCTAGCAGGCAAATATTGCTGCTCTACCCAATGATCGCGATAGGCATGGGGATACAGATAACCCGCCCCATGCCCAAAGCTTTGCTTGTCTCGACTGGCATCGCGCAGGGGCGATGGCACCTCCCCTTCTCGTTCTTGCTCCACGATGGACAAGGCATCAAAAAAGCCCATAACGCTGTTGGATTTAGCCGCCGTTGCCAGGTAGAGCGTTGCTTGTGCCAAAGGATAGCGTCCTTCGGGCATTCCCACCCGGTCAAAGGTTTGGGCGCAAGCGTTGACGATGGCGATCGCGGTGGGATCTGCCATGCCCACATCTTCCCCTGCCAAAATCAGCAGTCTACGAAAAATAAAGCGCGGATCTTCGCCTGCGTAAACCATACGCGCCAGCCAATACAACGCCGCATCTGGGTCAGAGCCGCGCACACTTTTGATGAAGGCGCTGATGGTATCGAAGTGGGCATCGCCTTCCTTGTCATATAGCACTGCTCGTTGCTGAATGGATTCTTCTGCAACCGCAAGGGTGAGATGTAGACTGCCCTGATCATCGGGTGGCGTGGTTTCCACTGCCAGTTCCAGCGCATTCAGCAGGGCACGGGCATCGCCGTTTGCCACATTCACTAGATGCTCTAGGGCTTCATGATCTAACTGAATAGTCAACTTGCCATACCCGCGTGCTGAGTCTGCCAGCGCCTGATGGACTACTTGCCGCAAGTCGGCTGCATCCAGAGACTTGAGTTGAAACAGGCGCGATCTCGATACCAACGCTTTGTTGACTTCAAAAAAGGGATTTTCCGTCGTCGCCCCAATTAAAATCACCGTGCCCGTTTCCACCCAAGGCAACAGCGCATCCTGCTGAGCTTTGTTGAATCGATGCACTTCATCCACAAACAAAATCGTGCGCTGGTCATACATGCCCCGCTTTTCTTGGGCAAGGGCGATCGCCTCCCGAATCTCCTTCACCCCCGCCAGCACCGCATTAATCGCAATAAAATGTGCCTTCGTTGTATTGGCGATAATCCGTGCCAGAGTTGTTTTGCCCGTTCCTGGCGGTCCATAAAAAATCAGCGACGATAGCTGATCTGCCTGAATCGCCCGTCGCAACAGCCGTCCTCGCCCGACGATCGCATCTTGCCCCACAAACTCATCCAACGTCCGGGGACGCATCCGTGCTGCCAGCGGCGCTTCCGCCTCAGTTTGTGCTTGACGATGCTGATCAAACAAATCCATAGCGGCGCTCAACCTGAAACAAACTCTTTTAGATAGCGCATTTAGAGTATCAAACCGCCTGTGCGATCGCCATAGAAACTTAATAGTTTGGATTACATTTGAATTGCGAATAACAATACTCCGGACAGTTTTTGAGACAGAGGCTGAAACCCCCATTCTGCCGTTGGCATTTGACCTCCCTGAGGAGGCTAAAACCGGCATTCTACCGTTAGCGATTTAAAATTGTCCGGACTGTTGTTCAAGGCAACGCTATTTACAACAACCGAATCAGAACACTCACGGTTCGCCCATTTTTGAGTGAGGTAGTGACATTGGGCTAGAGTTCGTT
>QBMH01000121.1 GCA_003249025.1 Leptolyngbya sp.
AAACAGCAATGATAAACTCGTCCATAGTAAACATAAGTCCCACTCCAGCTAGATAGGTTCTACTTCTAGCATCGCCCAGCGGGACTTTTCTTGTGCAACCTTAGTTGCACATCGCGTTGCGTTGATTTGAAAGCCACTATTCAGCAATCTTTTCAAGGATAACTTGATAGCTTTGGTGAAGCAATTTAACCTTCTTGTTGAACAGTTTGAGAAATACATCGATCGCTACTTTAGGTGGATCTTCAGGAATCTCTGGAGCAAATACAAATCCATAATCATCAAAGATAATGAATCCGCCAATTTTCACCAATCGCCAGGTGAGTAAGGCATCTTCCAAAACATCACTCGCGATGTGAGAACCATCAATATAAACCAGATCATAAGTGTTGGGAATCAGCGATCGCAGGACTATCTGAGACTTCCCTACCACCTTCCTAATTTTCTCAGGATTTCCTGTTTTTTCAAGATTCCAATCAAACCGCTGCTCAATGGTTTCTAAAACTGTTTGATCCACCATCACTTTATGTTCAACGCTGCCCTCAAACGTATCAACGCAAGTGATTCGAGCAGCAGAATCAGTGGCAATATTTTCTAGCAGCCAACAGGTTGAGCGTCCTTCCCAACTGCCAATCTCTAAAACTCGTAGGTTTGCAAGCCCTTTCAATGGGAGCAAAAACTGTTTCCAAATCAGCACGTTATGACTAAACCAATCTTGAGAAAACTGATAGTTTTTTTGCTGGTTGTGCAGCATGTATTGTGTGTAAGCAAGCTCAGAAACTGCCTGGGTTAAATTCGCATCTAACTCAACTGATTTTTGCAAATAAGTCAGTGCTTCATCTAGCTTATTTTGAGCCTTTAAAACAGATGCGACATTGTAATGAATTCGAGCTAAATCCGAGTAAGCTAAATTAGGATTGACTTGAATTGCTTTTTTAAAAAAGGTAGCGGCTTCTTCAAGATTCCCCTGCTGTTGTTGGGCAGAGCCTAAATTATTGTAAGACACTGCTAGAAACTGGCTTACCTGAGTGGCAGTCGCAGGATTTTCTTCAACGCCTTTTTCGCATAAAAAGAGAACTTGCGAATATTTTTGCTGCATTAAAAACTCTTGGGCAAGGGATTGCCAGTTCATCCAATGCATTGGAATGCGATCGCTTTGCAATGTGCCAACTTTTTCAAACAGATATTTTAATCGCTCTTCTTCCAACTTATTGGCTAACAAATGCAACTCTCGATCTTCAGATTTTATAGGTTCAGGCTGGCAGAGTTCTGGCGGGGTTTGAAATTTTTCAATTTGGCGATCGAGATTGTTATTAGGATAGCGAATATATTCCGTGGTATCTAAATTAATTCGATAGATTCTAAAGAATTTTAACAACCAAGAATAGTAAGGAATATCTTCTCGTCCAATACTTTTATAGACCGCCGCTTCAGGATAGCCTTCCACAAATTCATGGCACGCTTTCCAAAGGCAAAAGTTAATTGGCGCACCATTTTCGATCGCCGCTTTCCAATAAGGATGCAGCTTATCCTGAGTCGCAATTCCGGTCTTTACAATTCCTACAGGTTCAAGCGGCAACTCAATTCTCACAGGGGGATTGCTGCCAGGAATTGTAAAAGCGTTGGGTGTATTAGGATCGGACTGATGCCCTAACACTTTCAAACAAACAAACACATGCTCTGGATAAAAAAGGTCATCGCCATCCATAAAAAAGATGACTTCACCCTTAGCAATTTTGGCACCAATATTTCTGGCAGGTCCAGCCCCTAAACTTTTAGCGTGTTCAATGAATTGATAGTTGTTTTTCTCACGAATATAGTCTTGAATCACGGCTGAAGAGTCATCCCCAGAGCCGTCATTAATCAAGACAATTTCAGAGGTAATTTGCCGCTCCGGATCGGCGTGTTCATAGAAAAAATTAACGCTAGCTTCAATACTTTCTAAGGTTCTGACAATCACTTTTTCGCAATTGTAGACCGGAACAATGATAGAAAAAGAGTTCATCATACTTGCGAGTTTGGGAGTGAAGATTTTAGAATTATCACTCAATGGGCAACACTTGCACGCGATCGCCTGCCGAAATTTGAGTTTCTCCTAACGTAATAACCGCCAGTCCACTCGTTCCCGCCAAATTAATCAAATTGCCAGAACTGTGGCTACCACCCGCCAACTCAAACTCATACTCCCCATTCACCAGCCGTAACTTACCCCATAAATAAGATTCGCGTTTCCCATCTGATTTAAGCGTATTCAGCGATCTCGCCCTAACAAACGCTGGCTCCCAGGGTGCAGGCAAACCAGATAACTTTCGCAAGGCAGGCAGCACAAATCGCCAGTAGGTGACTAGGGCAGAAACTGGATTGCCAGGAAGCCCAAAGTACATAGTACGAGGGCTAGAAGAAAAGATCTCTGCGCCTATCCCCTGTTCCCTATTCCCTATTTCAAATGTCGCGACAGTGAGGGGTTTTCCAGGTTTCACGGCAACCGCCCGAATATGAATAGTGGCTCCCAACGCTGCCAATATTTCATCGACGTAATCATAATCACCGACGGAAACGCCGCCCGAAGACAGCACCATATCAGCCACCGCGATCGCCTGTTGAATCGCAGTCTTCAAGGCTTCTGGCTGATCGGGAACCCTTCCCAGTAGCAACGGTTCTGCTCCAGCTTGGGCAACTAACGCCGCTAACGCATACTGATTAGAATCCACAATTTGCCCTGGTTGCAAAGGCTGATCGATAGCGACCAGTTCGCTACCCGTGGAAAGAATAGCAATCTTGGGACGGCGATAAACCCTGACTTGGGCACATTGAGCCGCCGCCAATACAGCAATTTCGGGAGCCTGCAATCGCAACCCTGCGGCAAGTAAAGGCGCGCCCGCTTGATAATACGCGCCGCGATCGCGAACAAATGCATGGGGTTTGGGAGTGGCAAAAATAGTCACGCGATCGCCTGATCGCTGTGTCTCTTCCTGAATGACAATCGTATCCGCCCCCGCTGGCATCACCGAACCCGTTAAAATTCGTGCCGCCTGACCCGGCTGAATCGTGTTCTGCGGCTGATACCCCGCTGGAATCTCTTCCACAATTTCCAATGTCACCGGAGTTTCAGCCGCACAGGTCTGCACATCGGCATATCGCACTGCATATCCGTCCATTGCAGAATTATCCCAATGGGGAAAATCCAGAGAACTGGCGATCGGTTCTGCCAAAATTCGCCCTAGTGCATCTAGCAAACTGAGCGTTTCCCCATCTTGCGCCGGATCAAGCGGCTGGATAAGATCTAAAATGATTTGTTCAGCTTGGTTTACTGGCAGCATAAAAAGCGTTGGAAGCTAAGGGGCGCAACGTCAGGCCCTAGAAAACGGCTCATCTGATTTAAGTTGCACTATCACTGGGGACAATCTTATCAGTTAATGCTGCGATCGCCTTGTCAGAATAAGCCCCTTTCGATAGGCTAAAGGCGAACCATGCAACGAGATTATTTTCATGCCTAAAGCGATTTGGAACGGTGCCGTCCTTGCCGAAAGCGACCACTGCGAAGTTGTTGAAAACAATCAATACTTTCCAGTGGACTCGCTCAACCAAGACTATTTTGAGCCAAGCAACACTCACACCGGCTGCCCCTGGAAAGGCACCGCCAGTTACTACAATGTGGTGGTGGATGGGCAAACCAATAAGGATGCAGCTTGGTACTATCCAGAACCAAAGGATGCAGCGAAAAATATCAAAGGTTATGTTGCGTTTTGGAAGGGCGTAAAGGTGGAAGTTTAACTAGCGTTGGGCAACCTGAGCCATTTGCTTGAGTGCAGCCAAGACAGTGTAGAGGTCATCTCCTCGATCGATTGAAAACGGATGCGATCGCGCATATTTTGGCTGTCCCTGTCTAGTTAGCTTTAAAAACTCAAACTCTCGCCCATTGCTAACAAAGCCATAGGCAGGTTTTTCAGGGGTTGGAGTTGCCATCATATAAGTCAATGCTTGTGGCACTCCAACCTCTAGCGAATACTGAGCATTTTTCGCCTCAATCATGGTTACCCAAAACTGAGGATTGAACACGAGAACATCAATTCGCCCTCGAACCAGCATGCCTTCATCCTCTGATTCAATTTGAACTTCTTTCTCAGCCGCCAGGTAAAACGGTGAACGATAAAATCCGGCTAACCTGAGCAGCGGTGACAGGATGACCATTTTGACGATCGGTTCTGCCAGCAAATAGCGCGACAGATGCAAGTAATCTTGTTTGACCCCATCCAGGGTTTGCTGCTCAATCAGGCTCAATTCGGGCAAATCATCCTGCCATTCTCGAAAGAACCCAACCTCATCCGTTCGTTCTAATCTAAATAACTCACCGAGTTGAGCAAAGGTGATCTCTTTTGCCTGAAGAGTTTGAACCATGGTTTTGTTGCGATCGCACGTCTTGATCACCCATTCTAGGCGCTGTTTGCACTTGATTGTCAGCACCCGGTTTTTGAGCGCTGACAACCAAGCGTTTTAGTTAATTGGGCGATCGTTGGAACACCGCCTAGGATAGGCACAAGGCGCTACCTGCTACAATCCGATTTGGGAAGTCAAAGCCTCTTTTACTTGCTTTTGCAGCAGTAAACCATACTCCAAGCCTTCCACCACCGCATGATAGGAGGCTTCTAGGATGTTGTCGGAAACGCCGACCGTCGTCCAGCGCTGCTGCCCATTGCTAGATTCAATCAAGACGCGGGTTTTGGCAGAGGTGCCAGCGGCTCCATCCAAAATCCGCACTTTGTAATCGGTCAGGTGAAACGACTCAATTTCAGGATAGAAGTTGACCAACGCTTTTCGCAGTGCTGCATCCATTGCTGCCACAGGACCATTGCCTTCTGCGGCTTCCAAAATATCCTTGCCCCCCACTGCAATTTTCACCGTTGCCATGGAAGTAGCGCAGAGCAACTGTTTACCTGAAATCATGTCGTAGTGAATCTGAAAGCCTTTGACCTCAAAGGGCGATTGGCGTTGTCCCAAAGCCTCCCGCATCAGCAGTTCAAAACTGGCTTCGGCAGCTTCAAACTGGTAGCCTTCACTTTCCAAATTCTTTAATCGCTGTAAAATCTGGCGGCAGGTGGGGTCTTGTTTTTCTAGCTCAATTCCAAAACTGCGGGCTTTTGCCAGGATATTACTCAGCCCAGATTGCTCGGAAATGACGATGCGGCGGCGGTTTCCCACGATCTCTGGCTGCATGTGTTCATAGGTCAACGGGTTGCGTTCTACAGCGCTAACGTGAATGCCGCCCTTGTGAGCAAAAGCAGACAAGCCGACAAAGGGCGCATGATCATCGGGTGCCAGGTTAACCACTTCGCTAACAAATCGGCTGGTATCCGTCAGTTGCGCCAGTTGATCCGGGGAGATACAAGAAAATCCCAGTTTGGTTTGCAGATTGGGAATGACCGAACACAAATTGGCGTTGCCGCAGCGTTCGCCGTAGCCGTTGATTGTGCCTTGAACCATGCAGGCTCCTTGCATCACTGCCGCGATCGCGTTTGCCACCGCCATTTCAGCATCATTATGAGTGTGGATGCCGAATTGGGAGGCGAGGGGCGAGGGGCGAGAGGGAAGAGAAGATTGCAGGGCGAAATGCTGAATGATATCCTGCACGATTTGGGAGATTTCGTGAGGCAATGTGCCGCCGTTAGTGTCGCAAAAAACGAGCCATTCTGCCCCTGCCACGATCGCGCTGTTCAAAGTTTCTAAGGCGTAAGTGGGATTGCGTTTATAGCCATCAAACCAATGTTCCGCATCATAAATCACCCGACGACCTTGGGCACGCAGATAGGCGATCGTGTCGCCAATCATCGCCAGGTTTTCATCGAGCGTGGTCTTTAAACCTTCAGTAACGTGTAAATCCCAGGACTTGCCAAAAATAGTCACCCAGCGAGTTCCCGCCGCCAAAATCGGTTGCAACATGGCATCATCCGCCGCTGCTACTCCAGGACGACGAGTGGAGCAAAATGCCACCAGTTCTGCCTGAGTCAGCGGTTCTTCCTGCAACTGCCAAAAAAACTGCACATCCTTGGGGTTCGCACCAGGCCAACCGCCCTCAATAAACGGAATTCCCAGGCGATCGAGCCTCCGGGCAATCCGAATTTTATCTTCAATAGATAATGAAAGCCCTTCCCGTTGTGCCCCATCGCGGAGAGTGGTGTCGTATATCAAGATTGGGCGATCTAAAGTCATGACAGCGAGGCAGTAAAGTGTTTGTCAATATCCTCTATTGTAGGAAACTCAGCCTGCCAGACGATACCCTGATAGTGGAAACCTACAAAAAGAGTCCATCACGATGCCAACTATCAAAACTCAAGGTAAAACGTTTGAGTGTGAATTAGGCGCGAATCTGCGTCAGGTTATGCTAAAAAATGGGGTATCCGTTTACAACGGTACAGCCAACACCATTAACTGCCATGGTTTTGGCACCTGTGGGACTTGTGCCGTTGAAATTGAAGGAGCGGTTTCAGACATGGGCTGGCGAGAAAAAGCGCGCTTATCTTTGCCTCCCCATTCCTTAGAAAAAAATCGTCGATTGTCTTGTCAAGTGGAGGTGTTGGGCGACTTAACGGTGATTAAACATCAGGGCTTTTGGGGACAAGAGGATGAGATTACGCTATAGAAGGGAAGACGCGGCTAATCTGGGCTGGAGACTGAATGCGATCGCTGCCAGCAAAAACTCAATAAAGTGTCAACAATGAGTGAGCAAAAGAAGAGTGAGGAAAAAAAGAGACAACAAGCAGGCTGGTGGGTGCCAGCGTTGATTGGTCTTATTCTAGCCGCGATCGGAATTCGGTACGCCAGTTCCCAAGGCTGGTGGGAAAATACGTTTGATCTGAGTAGACGAGATTACAAAACGATCAATACTGGGCTTAGCGTTCAAGTTCCCAATCAATCTGAAGTTCCCGTCGGTGTTCAACCATTAAACCCAGGTAGACCTTCTCAACCCCCTACTTCAAACGATTTCAATCAAAGTAGTAAAACCTCTGAGCGGAAGCGACGCGCCTTGTGGTAAGCAAAAAGTACGAATAAATGCGTAAGACAGCTTTAAAAAAGATTTGCAATACTAACAAACTCTATAAAGGTTTAGAAAAGTTTGTGTCGGATCGTTGCGTAAGGCAATAAAGCTAGTGTTTAGTCTATGTAGTCGCACTTAGCTAGACCCAAAGCTAAACTTAGAGTAATTTCTGACTCTTCGGATAAATTTTTAATTAGCAAATAGGTTGCATCAAGGGTCTAGATTCAGCCCGGTTACTCGCTTGTTGTCCTACTGTCATAAGTTTTCTAGATTAGGTAAGCATGTTGAATCTGAAATCTTCTGGTCGAGTTGACCCGCGTACTCACTTGTTCCTAGAACAAAACCCATCCATTTCAGAATCTCTTATTGAAGAACTTGGGCAAAATCTTAGCCAGGTTGCAACCTTTATCGAACCCATTTTGAATGCGCCAACTCGCTGCGAAATTAGCTCTAACTACATTCAAGCGGTCACCACTGGACGAACCACTTTTTTAACGACGAACCTGACCAATGTGCGCTCAACCCAGGTTACTGAAATGGCAAATAGTTGGTTGATCGGACGGAGTAGCAATTGCGCGATCGCCATTTTGGAGAAGTCTATTTCTCGCTGTCATGCCGTGATCGGACATCACCCTCATGAGGGGTTTTGCATTATGGATTTAGGCAGCAGTAATGGCACTTGGGTTAACCACTCCAAGTTAGTTCCCTTGCAGCAACAGTTTCTCAAAGATGGAGATTTAATTGAGTTCAACAAAATTCGCGCAGAGTTCTTTATCTCTGGCTGGTCTACTCCTCGAACTTCTATCCAAGACACCCATTATTAAGAGCGGGCATTAAAAACTAAAGAGCATTTTATACAGGAGCCGCTTCTAAAGCCGACAGATAGCCGTCTTCCATATAAACGATCCGATCTGCCACATCTAGAATGCGGTTGTCATGAGTCACTAACAAAATAGCTGATCCTTGCTGCTTAGCAAGCTTTTGCATAATTTCTACGACATCTCGACCCGATTTTTTATCTAGGGCGGCGGTTGGTTCATCGGCTAAAACAATTTTGGGATGACTGGCAAGGGCACGGGCGATCGCCACTCGTTGCTTTTGCCCACCCGACAATTCGTGAGGATAGTAGTTGCTCCAATTTGCCAACCCAACCGCTTCTAACATCTCTTCGGCTCCATGCCGCCTCTGACGCTCCGATAAATTTTCATGCAACTCCATAGACATTTGCACATTTTGTCGAGAAGTTAAAGAATTCAACAAATTATGTGCTTGAAAAATATACCCAATGTTGCGTCGTAATCCTACCAACAAGCGATTTGGGGCACCGTTCAATTCTTGACCCAACACTTTCATACTACCTTCCTGGGTCGATCGCAGCGCCCCAATCAAGGTCAGTAAAGTAGTTTTTCCAGAACCGGAAGGACCCATCATGATCACAATTTCTCCGGGTTGGATCTCTGTGGTAATCTCAAACAAAATTTGCTTTCGGAGTCGTCCTGATCCGAAATAGTGATTTACATGGTCAATTGCAATGATTGGTTCTTGCCGCATGGATTGATAACTCTTCTATACGGAGCTTCTGTGTGATCGAAGTCACAACGCTTACTGAGGGAGATCGCAGGTCTAAAGTCTTAAACATACTACTGTGTATGTAGAGTCTTTGTGCCTATTTTGCCCTAGCCTAGCGTGCTTTTTAACTAGCTGAACTTACTGGTTTCAATGTTGGAATTTTTTTATGAGCGCGATCGCTGTTAATGCTTGCCCCTCTTTATTAGTTGCCCAAATTACTGATACTCATTTGTTTGCCGATGACCAAAAAAAGTTGTTGGGTTTGCAAACCGTTGCCTCCTTTCAAGCCGTGATTGATCGGGTGAAAGCGCTAGAGCGGCGACCCGATCTGCTGCTTTTAACCGGTGATTTATCTCAAGATGGCACGGCAGAATCCTATGAACTATTGCAGGCAATGCTATCGCCGTTGGCAATTCCAGCATACTGGGTACCCGGAAATCACGATTGCCCAGAAACGATGGCGCAGGTGTTAACACGATCGCCCATTTCGCCTCAAAAGTCTTTTGATACTGATCTCTGGCAGATTATTTTGTTAGATTCCAGCGTCCCTGGCTGCGTGCATGGCGCGCTCTCACCCGAAAGCTTAAAATGGCTAGATCAAGAACTCAGCCACTCGAACGGGTCCCCGGCTCTGATTACCTTTCACCATCCTCCTTTTTTAAATGGCTCCGACTGGATGAACGACCTTGGGCTACTGAATCCGGAAGATTTTTTTGAGGTGTGCGATCGCCATCCCCACGTCAAACTCGTTTTGTTCGGGCACATTCACCAAAACTTTAGTCGTCAGCGTAATCAAGTCCATTACTTAGGCACTCCCTCGACCTGCATTCAATTTAAGCCGAATAGCGTTGACTTCGCATTGGATGAAGAACAACCCGGTTTACGTTTAGTGACGCTTTCTGCCGATGGCACCTGGAAAAGCCACGTTGAACGAGTGGTTTATATGAGTAATCTTGATTTCGCAGCCGCAGGATATTAATAGAAAGGTAGTCCTGCCTGCAAGGAGTATTTCTGATGCCGACTGAAATCGAGCGTAAGTTTTTGGTGAAAAATGATGATTGGCGATCGCTGGGAACGGGCGTGTTTTATTGCCAGGGCTATTTAGTGCGTTCTCCGAGCAAAACGGTGCGAGTGCGAATTGCAGGCGAACAGGCCTATTTGACGATTAAAGGTGCTACCGCAGGAATTGCCCGTGCCGAATATGAATACGCCATTCCAGTCGATCAGGCTCAGGAACTATTGCAAACCTTGTGCGAACCAGCGCTAATTCAAAAAACACGCTACCGGGTAGAATTGGGTGAATTAGTGTGGGAAATTGATGAATTTGGCGGAGAGAATCAGGGCTTAATTGTGGCTGAGGTAGAGCTTGCGGATGAAAAGCAAGCGATCGCATTGCCTGATTGGATTGGCGCAGAAGTCTCTCACGATCCCCGCTATTACAACACCAATCTATCAAAATTTCCCTATTGTCGTTGGGCTGAAAAAACTGCTGCAAGCCGATCAACTAACGCTAAATAAATGGTTTGGCTAATCCTTGTCAAATACGGTTTTCCTATCAGGCTTAAGTAGATTAAGATATCCATACTCTTAATCTTCCGGCTTGAATCATTCATGACTGCGTCCTCTACTCAAGATCCTCTTCAGGGGCAGCGCTTCTGGGTTTTCTTTAAGCGGCTTCCCTGGCTTTGGATTATTACATCGGGCTATCTATTCTTCATGCTGTTTCTGCCGACTGCTGCACTTTTTCTAAAAGCAGCCAGTGAAGGATCAGAAAAATTTTGGCAAGTTGCAACGAGTCCAATCGCTTTATCTGCCTATGAAGTCACGTTTGTAACTGCGTTTGGAGCCGCGATCGTCAACGGTGTTTTTGGCACACTGATTGCCTGGGTGTTAACGCGATATACCTTTCCGCTGAAGCGCTTTGTGGATGCTGCCGTAGACTTGCCGTTTGCATTGCCCACGTCGGTTGCGGGATTAACCTTGGCAACGGTCTACAGCGATAATGGCTGGATTGGTTCTTTGTTGGCACCTTTGGGCATTAAGATTGCCTTCACTCGGTCAGGGATTGCGATCGCAATGCTGCTGATTTCCTTGCCCTTTGTCGTTCGCACCGTTCAGCCTGTATTGGCAGAAATGGAAAAAGATGTTGAAGAAGCGGCTTGGTCATTGGGAGCCTCTCGCTTTCAAACCTTTTGGCGCGTGGTGCTGCCGCCGCTGATGCCTGCCATTTTAACGGGGGTGGCGCTGGGCTTTTCTCGTGCTGTCGGTGAATATGGTTCGGTTGTGATTGTGGCATCCAATACCCCATTTCAAGATTTGATTGCTCCGGTTTTAATCTTTCAACGGTTGGAGCAATATGATTATTCGGGGGCAACCATTATTGGGGCAGTGTTGTTAACCATTTCGCTGATCCTGCTGTTTTTGATCAATCTGCTGCAAGCTTGGGGTCGCCGCTATGACAACTAATTTAGACTCGTCTCCTGATTTATATCCCTCAATTAAATCCAGTTCTACGCATCGAGATCGCCCTTGGGTCAAAGTTGCACTGATTGCAGTGGCGATCGCCTACTTAACGCTGATACTGTTTATTCCGACTATTAACGTGTTTGTCCAGGCGTTTGCCAAAGGCTGGGCACCTTTTTTTGCCAATCTAATCGAGGCAAACTTTCTGACCGCTGTCAATCTCACCCTGACCATCGCCCTGATTGTGGTGCCCATAAACACCGTATTTGGGTTGTGTGCAGCATGGCTAATTGCCCGTAAGCGATTTCGAGGACGCGCTTTTGTCATTAGTATTTTAGATGTGCCATTTTCTGTGTCTCCCGTAGTGGCAGGGCTGATGATTGTTTTGCTGTATGGTCGCAATGGCTGGTTAGGTCCGCTTTTAGAGCAGTATGACTTAAAAATTATCTTTGCGTTGCCAGGTATGGTTTTGGCAACAGCATTTGTGACCATTCCCTTTGTTGCCCGTGAAGTGATTCCAGTTTTGGAAGAAGCTGGTGGAGAACAAGAAGAAGCCGCTAAAACTTTGGGAGCAAACGGCTGGCAGACTTTTTGGCGGATTACTTTGCCCAATATCCGTTGGGGACTGTTGTATGGCGTGTTGCTAACCAATGCAAGAGCGATGGGCGAGTTTGGCGCAGTATCAGTGGTTTCGGGTAACATCATTGGCAAAACCCAGACCTTGCCGCTGTTTGTAGAAGATGCCTATAAGCAATATCAAACTGAAGCCGCATTTTCTGCCGCTGTATTGCTGGCGTTGTTGGCGCTGGTGACGTTAGTGTTGAAAGAAATTTTGGAACGCAAAACCAGTATTAAGGAAGTGCGGGATGAAGGGTAGGATCAAATTAGATTTTAGATAGTAAATCTCAAATGTGGAAAGAAGCTCTTTGAGCGACTATGCGGAGGCTACAAGCAGTTCATTAAAAGCTCTGTATGTTGCAAAAGTGATGACGTATTAAGAACCGAGATTAGTCGGATACGCTTTAGACGTTGCTGAATATCTTCTGATAGGCTTATTCAGCCTTATGAATAAGCCTCTATAATTTCCGTAAAGTGATTCTAGCCCCTTGTAGATATCACTAAGAAGTCTACTGTCACATAGGAAAGGGCAATGGCACGACAACTTAAACGGTGGGAATCCCCCCGCAAAGAAGGACGAAACGACAAAGGTCGAGGTGGATCTGCTCGTCAGCGTCAACGGAAAAAACAGTTTCAAGCACTGCGGAAAAAGCTGAAGCAACAGTCCGACGGGCAGGATAACAAAAATCAAACAAAGAAAAGGGAAGCTGATTTGCTTCCCTTTTCTTTTGGCAGACAGCAACTGGACTGGATTGGTCAATCTACTGTCCACACAACTCCCGAACCATTTTTTGGATTGGCTAAAGCAATTTCTAGAAAACAAACTACCCTCAGTCTTCGACTTTTCTCAGCCAGCTACCGATTGCGCTTTGAGCACTTTGTCCCAATCTGTCCAAAGGGAGTCGTTGGCAGAGGCAAATCTCAGAGGGTCAAGCCTTTTCTGGAAATTGACTAAAGTCAGCATAAAAGATCCTGGTAGCTCACCGTGAAAACCTACTGACTAGGCGGTTTCTTTTTAGGAATGCTTAACAAGGGTAATGTTGGGCGAGCACTGGAAGATGGCAAAGCATACACTGAGGCACGATTTACAACTACAGTCGGTTTACGAGTCTGAAGCTGCCACCAACGCAACGCGATCGCCATGCCGACAGTTCCCAAACCGATAGACATTAACACCCAATGGGTGCTAACTCCACCAATTGCGGCGTTCACTACGCCTGCCGTTGCGACAAAGCTGATTACAGGTTCGCGACGATAGATTGATTTGAAGCTTTGAATCCACGAACTATTCATGTAAACGTGCTGCTGAGATTTTTTAGATACTCAATATAATTCTAGTTTTTCTAAAAAAGTTTGTGTTTGGCAAGATTAAACCCCTTTAAAAAACTATCCGCTCCTACCCAGATAAAGGATAGGAGCGGTGTAGCGGGTCATCGGACTGAACCTAACTGCCGGAAGAAACTTTTGCGTAACTTATATTTAAGTTGACTCTGAAGCCTTCCAAAACACTGAGTTATTCGCTAGAGAGCGGCTCCGGCGCACAGTTGGTTTTTTCCAGTCTGACGACCCATGATTTTACTACTATCGGGCATGGGCATCACCTCCTTATTCCTGAACGGTTAAGTTTCAAGGGTTTGCAATTTTGGTGTTTCTAAGAACACCTGAACTTAAGATAACACATCTTACAGCAATACTCCGGACAGTTTTTGAGACAGAGGCTGAAACCCCCATTCTGCCGTTGGCATTTGACCTCCCTGAGGAGGCTAAAACCGGCATTCTACCGTTAGCGATTTAAAATTGTCCGGACTGTTGTTACAGAATGCGATCGCTATGGGTGCGCCATTTTGGTTTGATCGGTTCAACAAGCTGATGAATGGTTGCCATACAAGGAAAAAATCTGTTTTCGCAGCAGAAAAAGAAATTTCTGAATGTAAATCGCTATCAAGTTCGCTGGTTCTCGCGGATCGAAAAAATTTTACTTCAGCCCCAAATTCTTGAATGATTCGGGCGGCTTCATCGGCTGCTAAATGGCTGTAGGAGCGATCTCGCCTGCGACCATCAGAAATCGCAGTGCGATCGCTTCTAAAACCTAACTTTGGCTTTCCAGATGACGAGTAACGGCTCAAATCAGCGGCATGCATAACCTTGAACTCAGCAGCAATGGATTTCAATTGTCCGCTGCATTTGAATGGTTATGTTGAGATCGCTTCAGGCTTGAAAATCCAGTGGTGTTACAGTCAATTTAGTCCTGATAAACTCCTGCACCGTGCCCAAACAACTCACGATCGCCCAAGCTCAACAACAACTCCCCAACCTCCCTAGCGAACTGACCGACGAACCCATCATCATCACTCAAGATGGCGTTCCCGTCATTGCTGCCCTCAGCTACACCCACCTGACTGAACTGCTCGAAACCCTCGACATTCTCACCGACACTGAATTTGTTACCAGGTTGCGCCAAAGCATCATTCAGTCTGAGCAAGGCACCACCCTTTCCTGGGAGAACGCCAAAGCACAGCTAGGGCTATGAGCGGTGCATCTGATGGGGTTGAATATGAGATTCAACTCACACCGCTTGCTCTAGAAATGCTGGTTGCTGTTAAAGATCGGCGAGAACAAGAAAAACTGGCTGAGCGGATTGACCAGCTTAAAATCGAGCCTGAAAAACAAGGGAAAGCACTGGTGGATAATCTTTCAGGATTTCGCAGTGTTCGAGCAGTTGGGCAACGCTATCGCATCATCTATAAAGTTGAGCAAGCACAAATTCTTGTCTTAGTGGTTGGTATTGGTAGACATAAGGATGGCGACAAAAAAGACATTTAGAGGATGTTTGTAAATGAGTGTTAAGTAGTTTCTTGTTTCCACCGTCTGCAATTATTCTCTAGCCGCCGCAGCATCAATCGAATCATGGCAATGTACACCATCCCCTGATGATTCTCGCTCAACCGTTCGTAGTCTCGCGTCAGTCCTCGACAATTTTCCAGCCACGCCCAAGTCCGTTCTACAACCCATCGCTTCGGCTGGACTGAGAATCCCTTGCCCGAATGCTCGACCACCTCAAACTCAACGCCATACACGAGCGCCAAATCAACTTCTAGATCGCCTTGATAGCCTTGGTCTGCTAGAATCTTCGCAATTCGTTCATAGGTTTCTACCACCCCAAACAACACCCAAGGTGCTGCTTTGACATCCGCTTGGTTGGCAGCCCCCACATGACACTTGAGCACCATCCCTAAGACATCGACGATAATGGTGCGTTTTCGCCCCTTGATCTTTTTGAAGCCATCGACCCCAATTTTCTCCCCCCTTTTTCTCCCAGTCTGACGGACTGGCTATCAATGATGCCTAAACTGGGTTCNNCTAAAGCCTGATTAATCGATTCCCATACCCCTAAACGCACCCACAAGCGAAAGTAGCCATACACCGTTTGCCATGCTGGAAAATCAGCCGGTAGGTTGCGCCATTTCACCCCATTTTCAACCCGGTAGAAAATGGCATCTAGCACTTCCCGTAAGTCCACTTCCCGCAATCGTCCTACGGGTTTTTCGGTGGGTAATAAAGGCTCTATTCTTTGCCACTCGGCATCGGTTAAATCACTGCTGTAAGTTTTAAGTGATCCCATGTTCAACCTCGCTCAACTCTAACTTTTTAGTACGCTGTTTATCTAGTTTTCGTACATACTTTCGCAATGTTTATTTACAAACACTCTCTTAATGAGATGCGCGATCGCGTCTTTCCTTACTGCTTCATCACCAACCACTGCGTTATAGGAGACATTGCTTTCCAGCCCAAAAACTTACCCACGGGTTCTGCTCGTTGGATCGCAATCCGACTCAGTTTGCCGCCTAATTCATGCTGCCACTGGAATAGTAGGTGTTCGCTTTCAACCGTGACCGCATTCGCGACTAGGCGACCTCCCAGACGAAGTGCCTGCCAACAAGTTTCAAATAATTCGGGTGTAGTCAAACCTCCGCCAATAAAAATTGCATCGGGTTCTGGCAATCCTTTGAGGGAGATCGGGGCGGCTCCGGCAAGGATGGTGAGGGTGGGAGTTCCTAGGGCGATCGCATTATCGGCAATACATTGTAAACGGATGGGATGCTGTTCAATGGCGATTGCTCGACAGCGGCGATCGCTCCGCAGCCACTCAATGGCGATCGAGCCACAGCCTGCGCCCACATCCCAGAGTAATTGTCCCGGTAGGGGAGCGAGGGCAGAGAGGGTGATGGCGCGAACTTCTCGTTTGGTGAGTTGTCCGTCGTGATGGTAGGCGGTGTCGGGGAGTCCGGGGAGAAGAGTGGAGGGGTGGAGGGGTGGAGGAGTGGAGGAAGAGGCGAAGTGTGCGTGAATTGCGATCGTGTTGAGATCGGCAAGGTCGGTGGTAGTCCAGGTGGAGGCGATGCCTTCGGTGATGCGTTCGTGGGTGCCGCCCATGCGTTCTAGGACAGTGATTTGACTATCGCCAAAGCCTTGTTGGGTCAACAGTTGGGCAACGGTTGCGGGAGTTAATTTATCCGCACTTAATACCAGTAATCGCACTTCTGGATAGAGCAGGGCATTCAACAGAGCGGGATTGCGACCGCACAGGCTGAGGGTTTCGATCTCAGTCAGCGACCAGCCTAAACGAGCACAGGCAAGGCTAAAGGCGGAAGGAGCCGGAACGATCGTCATTTCTGCGATCGCAATCCGACGGGTCAGAGTCACGCCAATGCCGTAGCACATCGGATCACCGCTTGCCAAAACACACACTGCCTGTCCGCGACGCTGAATAATTTGATTTATGGAGTCTTCAATTGGGGAAGTCCAGAGGATGCGTTCTTTTGTATCTTCGGGGGGCAGCATGGCAAGATGGCGATCGCCCCCAACTATAACAGTGGCTTGATCGAGGAGCGATCGCCCCACCGGGTTTAACCCGTCCAGCCCGTCTTCGCCGATGCCAATGATGGCTAGCCATTTTCGCCTGAAATCTCCACTGCTCATGTTTTAAGAATGATTTGAGGAATAAAGGTCGGTTCCATCGTCTATGCTATGCTGCTGTGGCTTGATGATGGGAAAATCCGGTGCGATTCCGGTACTGTGCCGCAACTGTAAGGCGATTTTAGCTTAGCGATTTTAGATTAGAAACTGCTAATTCAATTTCAGTTCAACGTCTAAATTCTCAAATCCAAAATTGGCTAAGTCAGAATGCCATCTTCAAGCATGTTCTTAGGAACACTGGACTGTCAATTCTCTGCGTTGCACAGGGAAAGAGGTGAATGGTGAATGAACTCGCTCAATTTAATGTTTGCCCAGGTTTGTTTCATAACACTCCTGCCCAAGATGGATATCTAATTCGCATCCGGACCCCCGGAGGCTGGTTGAACTGTCAACAGGGACGGGCGCTTACCAGACTGATCGACCGCTGGGGCAGCAAAGCGGTTCAAGTGACGAATCGAGCAAACCTGCAAATTCGCTCCACTCATCCGCCGACTCCCGAAGTTTTTCAAACCTTACAAAATCTTGGCTTAGCGGCTCAAAATCCGAGTGTGGATCATCTGCGTAACGTGATGACTAGCCCCACCGCAGGGATTGACCCGTTGGAACTGATTGATACCCGTCCGCTGGTACAGGCAGTGGATACTTACATTCAAAGTCATCCAGAACTTGCGGGGTTGCCTGCTAAGTTTAGCGTGGGAATTGATGGCGGCGGTGCGGTTGGCATTGGCACTCGCTCTGCAATTCCTTGGGAACATCGCTACAACGAGATCCAGCTATCGGCGGTTTGGGTTGAGCATCGGGGAAGGGGGAACAGGGAACAGGGAATAGAATTTAACCACTCTAAACTTTCGGCTTCGGACTTAAGCCTTAAGAAAGTATATTTTCAATTGGCATTGGGGGCGGATAAGCAACTGTGCAATACCTCAGTGGTGATTGAGCCAGATGACTGTGTATCGGTGGTAGCAGCGATCGCAACGGCTTATCTAGACTATGTGAATCAGGCTCCCAAAGCGCCGAAAAAACTGCGCATGAAACACTTGCTGCAAGATTGGGGTATAGACCCCTATCTCCAGCGGATCAATGCCTATCTTCCGTATCCTCTTTCTCAGCCGACCCATCGCCCTACACTGCTGTCTACTCAACCTTACGGGCATCTAGGCATTCACCCTCAGCAACAAACGGGATTATCTTACATTGGCATCAGCTTGCCATTAGGACAATTGACGGCGGCTCAAATCTTGGGATTGGTGCAATTATCTGAAACCTCTGGAAGTGGGGATCTTCGGTTAACTCCTTGGCAAACGATGCTTCTCCCCGATATTCCCAATGAGCGGGTGAATGACGTTGTGCAAACTCTCGCGTCGCTTGGATTATTTGTATCGAGCGATCGCCCTGATTCAGCGATCGCGGCATGTGCTGGCAAACCGGGCTGTGCAGCTTCGGCAACTGAAACGCAGACCCACGCAATCGCCCTGATTAATCATCTAAACCAGCAGTTACGGTTAGAGTGTCCTGTCAACATTCATCTCACAGGCTGCAAAAAATCCTGCGCTCAACCCAGTCCGGCTGAAATTACACTATTGGGCACAACCTTTGAACAAGCTGGAGCGATCGTTGAGGGATATCACGTTTATATCGGAGATGATCAGCAATCATTGAAACATCATCTTGGCGACGCGATCGCATCTAATATACCATCACTGATTCAACAACTGTTGCACTTGTATCAACAGCATCAAAAAACACCTAATGAATCATTTCGAGAATTCACTAGCCGATATGAAATTTCAGACCTAAAATCACTAATACTTTCCTTAAAACTTAAAAATTTAGCCGTTAGAACTGCATGATTGACTATATTCGTAATGGCGATGACATCTACCGAAAATCTTTTGCCATGATTCGTTCAGAAGCGAATTTGGATAAACTTTCTGCCGATTTAGCTCATGTGGCAGTGCGGCTAATTCATGCGTGCGGCATGACGGATATTATCCAAGATTTAGCTGCTTCACCGGATTCAGTCCAGGCAGGACGAGAGGCTCTGGCGTTGGGTGCCCCCATTTTTTGCGATTCCCAAATGGTGGCAAATGGGATTACTCGCAAGCGGTTACCCACGAATAATGAAATTATTTGTACCCTGAATCATCCTGATGTTCCAGCGATCGCCCAGCAGATTGAGAATACGCGATCGGCGGCAGCGCTTGACCTGTGGCAACCTCAGATGGCAGGGGCGGTGATCGCGATCGGCAATGCCCCGACTGCCCTGTTTCGGTTGCTAGAGCTGCTCGATCAAGGTGCGCCCAAACCTGCTCTGATTCTGGGCTTTCCGGTAGGGTTTGTCGGGGCGGCAGAATCGAAAGCAGAACTTGCAGCCGATAGTCGCGGTGTGCCGTTCATCACCCTGCATGGGCGACGGGGCGGCAGTGCGATCGCGGTGGCAGCGGTGAATGCGTTAGCGAAGGAGAATGAACTATGACTGAAGTAGGACGACTATACGGATTGGGGATTGGTCCAGGCGATCCAGAGTTGCTGACCTTGAAGGCACACCGGATTTTGACCTCGGTTCCGGTGATTGCCTACCCCACGATGGAAAACGGTAAAGTGCTGGCACGGGCGATCGTGGCGGGGTTTATCCGTCCCGATCAGCTTGAAATTCCGATGCCGCTCCCGTTTAGCGTAGAGCGATCGTCGCAGCCCTATTACGACAGTGCCGCTGAAAAAATTGCCGAACACTTAACCGCTGGGCAAGATGTGGCAGTGCTGTGTGAGGGTGAACCAATGCTGTATGGGTCATTTATGTATCTGTTTCAGCGGTTAGCAGGGCGGTTTCCAACCGAAGTGGTGCCCGGAATCTCTTCCACAATGGCGAGTGCAGCAATGCTGGGTGAGCCGATTACCTTCCGCAATGATGTGTTAAGCATCATGCCTGCAACGTTGGATGCGGCGACCCTGCGCGATCGCCTTGCGGTAGTGGATGCGGCGGTGATCATCAAGCTCGGCAGGCATTTTGCCAAAGTTCGCACGGTTCTTGATGAGTTAGGGCTGTTGGATCGCGCCCTGTACATCGAACGGGCAACCCAACCGACTCAGCGAATTGTGGCGATCGCCGAGGTTGATCCAGCCGAAGTTCCCTACTGGTCGTTGATTCTGATTCCTAGCCAAACTCAACCTACATGAAGCCACCTGCGATCGTCATTTTAGGAGAATCCAGCATTCCTGTTGCGCGTCAAATTCAGGTTGCGCTGCCTGAAGCAGTGGTGTATGGGTTAGCAGATCGTAGCCAGTCTGCCACTGTTACCTATGACAACTTTGGCGAAACCGTGCGGGAATTGTTTCAGGCTGGAACGCCCATCATCGGAATTTGTGCGGCAGGAATTCTGATCCGCACGATCGCCCCACTGCTCACAAATAAATGGCAGGAACCCCCCGTGCTGGCGATCGCGGAAGATGGTAGTGCTGTCGTGCCCTTGTTGGGTGGGTTGCAGGGTGTAAATGATTTAGCGCGTCAGATTGCAGCAGGGTTGCAGGTTGCTCCCGCGATTACGACCACTGGGGAGATTCGATTTCGCACCCCATTATTATCGCCACCGTTCGGATATCGACTGATCAATCCCGATGATGCCAAAACCTTTATTGCAGATCTGCTGGCAGGGGCAACCGTTAAACTGATTGGTGAAGCACCCTGGCTGGAAAATAGTCAGCTACCCATTACAGAAGCGGGAAAACTGACGATTCAAATTGTGCCAAAGAGTCAATCTGAACGAACATCAACATCGGGTAAAGAGTGTTTAGTCTATGAAGTTGATATCGATTGGATTGAACCAACTCAGGGAAAACTGGCGATCGTCGGAACAGGTCCCGGATCAGCGGTGTGGATGTCTCCAGAAGTGAAAGAGATCTTAGAATCAGCAACGGATTGGGTCGGCTATAAAACCTATCTCGACTTGGCGGAACCCTTGCGGAAACCCCACACGACCCGCCATGAATCGGATAATCGAGTCGAACTCGATCGCGCCCGTTTCGCGTTGGATTTAGCGGCAAAAAACCGAACTGTGGCGATCGTCTCCTCCGGCGACCCAGGAATTTATGCCATGGCAGCCGCTGTGTTTGAAGTGCTGGAGCGCGAGGCAAAACCCGAATGGCAGAAGATTGAGATTCAGGTTTGTCCAGGAATTTCGGCAATGCAGGCAGCCGCAGCCCAAGTGGGCGCACCGCTGGGACATGATTTTTGCGCGATTTCCTTATCGGATATTCTCAAACCTTGGGACGTGATTGCCCAGAGGATTACAGCCGCAGCGCAGGCAGATTTTGCGATCGCTTTCTACAATCCCGTTTCTAAACAGCGCACCTGGCAATTGGAAAAAGCCAAAGCCATTTTATTGGAATGGCGATCGCCAGAAACACCAATTGTGTTAGCGTGCAATATCGGTAGACCAGGGCAAACGGTAACGGTTAAACCCTTGGAACAGTTAGCGATCGAGGATGCCGATATGCGAACCGTGATTTTGATTGGCTCTAGTAAAACTCGGATGATTCAACAACGCCAAGGAAAGCAATGGGTCTATACTCCACGACATTATTAAAAAAGAAGCAATGGCAGTAGTAATTGCAGGTGAACGGAGCGGGGTCGGAAAAACCACTGTAACGCTGGCGCTATTGGCGGCGCTCTGTCGGCGTGACCCAGCGCGGGTGCAGTCATTTAAAGTGGGACCCGACTACATCGATCCAATGTTTCATCAATTTGTGACGGGGCACGCCTGTCGCAATCTTGATCCGGTTCTCACCTCAGAATCCTATGTGCTTGAGTGTTTTCAGCGGCACTGCCAATCCGCCGACTATGCCCTGGTCGAAGGCGTGATGGGGTTGTTTGATGGTGTGACGGGCAAAGATGATTGGGCAAGCACAGCGCATATTGCACGGCTATTGGGCTTACCGATCGCCCTAGTCCTCAATTGCAGCAGCACTTCCCGTTCTATCGCCGCGATCGCCCATGGCTACACTACCTTCGATCCTCGATTAACCTTTGCTGGCGTGGTCTTAAATCGGGTGGGCAGCGATCGCCACCTCGAACTTCTCCAAGATGCGATCGCCCCCCTTAACCTGCCCATTCTCGGAGTCCTGCGACGGCAAGACGAAATCACCATCCCAGATCGCCATCTTGGACTC
>QBMH01000122.1 GCA_003249025.1 Leptolyngbya sp.
GAACCGTTGCAGTTCGACCAGCTTGTGACACAGTAGTTTTAGTCGCACATCGCGTTTCTAGTCTACTAGGAGCCGGGATAGAGGCGCTGCTTCCCGCTGTTGAGTTGCGGCTGAATGGCTATCTGCCGGTGTGAAACCGTAGCCGAGAAATCGCTAGCAGCAGTGTGTTCACTGATAGCATCACAGCGACTTCTTCGACACCCCGTTTTCAAGGAAACTTTTTGGTGGTCGGTGGGCAATCTCTCCGTACAACTCAAACCACGCGATTATTTGAAGATTCCTTGGCAGGCTTTGATGCCGAAGCAGGGGTGAAACTGGCGCGGTGGAGTCCGGTGGGCACATTGAAAAGCTACTTAGGGCTGTATTACTACGGTTCCCCTAGGGTGGATGGCTTTGTGGGAGTGCGGGGCAGATTGGAAGCTCGGATTAATGAGAAATTCAGAGCGGGACTGTCAATTCAGGGCGATCGCGAATTTGGCACCACAACAGCCGTGAGTGTGGCGTTTTCCTTCCCTGGTGGAGGGTCTAGCAATACCGCACCTCAGCAGATAGCTTGGGCAGAAGCCGGAAATTTTGTGTTTCGCCAAAGCACGGTTGCCGTGACTCAGCGCCGCACAACCAAGTTCTCACAGCAGTCACGGGCACTAGCGCGATCTCATTGCTGAATCCAGCGACCAATCAGCCGTGGTTCTTTCAGCATGTGGCATTAGGGGGAGCCGCCGGAAGTGGCACTTTTGAAGCGCCCTTTAGCACTGTACAAGATGGATTGACGGCAACCAGAGGCGATCGCAATGACATCGTATATGTGCAATCAGGCACCAATCCAGGAATTCCTGCATTTACCATTCCAGCCAATGTGCAAGTGCTTTCCACTGGAGTAACACAGCAGATTCAAACAGTACAGCAGGGATTAACGACATTGCCACTGTCGGGAAGCGGCGTGTTGCCTAGAGTGACGGGCACCATCACACTGGGGAACAGCACCACGCTAGCAGGGTTTAATATCACTCCGCCCATTGGCAATGTAGGGATTCTTGCCAGCGGTGTGCAGAATATAACCATTCGACAAAACCAAGTGTCAGTCAATGGAAACGAGACTGCCGGGATTCGGCTGCAAAATGTGACAGGCACGGCGACGATAATCGGCAATACGGTTGCAACAACAGGCGATAGCTTCCTTACCCTTCCAATTGGGGCACAGGGTATTTTAGTCGAGTCAAACAATGCTGCGCTGAATCAATTGACGTTAACGGGCAACACTGTTACAACCCGTGGCACCGATGCCTATGGCATTTTGATTTATCCCAATAACAATAGCTCCATCACCACAGCAGCGGTTTTAGGCAACACCGTCACCACAATCGGGAATTTTGCTCATGGTATTTTCATCGCTCCGAACAATAATAGCTCTATTGCCACAGCAACACTCTCAGGCAACACCGTCAATTCGATCGGAGATTTTGCTGATGGGATTAGGGTTATTCCGGATAACAACAGCTCTATTACGACAGCAACGATTTCAGGGAACACGGTCAGAACAACTGGAGCCAATGCCAATGGCATTTATACAGAATTGCGAGTAGGCAGTTCGCTGCCCTCATTGACCTTGACCAATAACCAGATTCCGCAATCTGGCTTCAATAATGTGCTGATTGCAAACTTTGGGGGTCAGACCCTCTGTGCATCCATTCGAGGCAACTTTGCCCAAAATCCGGCGGGTGGCGGAGTGAATTTTGATTTGCTCTCTGGTGTTGCAGCCTTTCGAGTGATTGATTTGCCGAATTTGAACACCAACAACAATGGCGGCACCTTCCGATATGACTTTGTGGCGTTACCTACGGCGAATTATGTGAATGTTCCGAGTTGTCCATAGTGTACGGAGACGAGAGGGAGGCGATCGCCGCATCGTCTTCCAGTTCAGCAACCCAGGTAATGGGATCGATCGATGCATCACCAAGTTCGATCGCCACTTCAATAATTTCGGTTGCTTCAATGACCAACGTTCCTTCTTGAGCCGAAATATCTTCTAGCAAATCTTCCACAATTTCTGCTGCTGAAGTTTCGACAGGTGCATTGCCCAGCAAATCTGACACGACTGCTTCGCTGATGGTTTCGCCTGTGGGAGCGATCGCCGCTGATATATCCACACTGCTGGTTATAGGCTGTTTAACTTCTGCATCCTTAACTTCCGCGATCGCGTTTTCCACCCGTTCTTCAGGTTCTGGAGCGATTTCTTCTCGAAACTGCTTTCGCACATAGACTGGCTTACTGGTTGGCTTGCTGGCTGATTTACTTTCCTTGCGTTGGCTCTCCTTGGGTACTGACTTCTTGCCAGTTTTTGCAGGGGGAGTAGCAGCTTCTTCGCGAAACTGCTTACGGACATACACTGGCTTACTCTCTTTTTTCTGATTTTTTGGGTTTAATCCCTGAAATAAACCACCAAACCCTTTTGCATTCTCATCAGTTGTTTCAGCCACTTGCTGAGCCACCTGCTTAGGCACAGCGATCGCCGTCTTCATCGTCTGTGCAGATTCCGCCCCGGTAGCCGCCGCTGCATCCTTTGGCGCTTTTGCAGTATCTACTACATTCTCAACATTTATCTGCTCAGCCGTTTCAACGATTCCTGTAGAGATTTCACGAGTCGTGTGCTCACCCTGGGAAAGTGATGATTGAACAGTGTCAGTCTCAGGAATCGCCGCCTTGGCGAACCGGGCGATCGCGTCTTGTCCTGCTGTGCCAAATTCTTCTAAGCTAGGAGGAACATAAATTTCACTTTCAGCGAGCGATCGCTTCAGAGAAGTCACCCGCGCAACCGCTCCCTGCACCCCCTGTTTCACCTGTTTCAACAAACGAGAAGCCTGCCCTGCCACGTCCGCCCGACCCTCAGCGCTTGTCAGCACAGTCAACGTCGCTTTCACCTCATCCACCGTCGGCAGTGACGTTTGTTGATCCAACGGAGCCACTAGCCGCCGCAACAAAAATGTTTGCCAACCGAGCCAGCCTAGAAGCGCCACACTTGCCGTTTGCCCCAGTAACAAGCCTCCTGTAATCTGTTCAGCACACACCCATAGGACGAGCGCGTAAAATAGCCCGACCCCACTCCAAAGAAAGTCATTTTTGCGATGAACCTCTGGAAAAAAGAAGGCAGCCATGTAGAGAGCAAAGCTACCTGAGCCAATCATCAAGGCAAGAATATACGCCAGCATCGTCCGGTTTCCATTGTGCTGAACAACTATCTATCACTCTACTCTGTGAAAGTGCTTTCGATTTTCAGTCTTTAAGTTTTGCATCGTTTTTCGTCACGCCGCACATTGCTGTAGATCAGGTGTAAGTCGCCTTCACCGCATAGCGACCATATTTGTCCAATGTTTCTCGTTTCAGCGACTGCAACCGCAGACGATAGTTGCCAATCACCTCAAACACAACCATGGCGTAAAACGAGAAATGCACATCATCAATAATCAGGCTGCCAGTTAGCTCCATCACATCCACGATTTTGGTGAGGTTCTCGGCTCTGGTGTACATGTTGCCCATGTCATACAAAATAAAGTCATAGGATTGATGAGCATAAGCATTTAAAAACTCTTCCCAGGTAATGCAATGATCGGTGCTGATGTCATTCGCCTGCAAAAAGTTTTTGGTTTTACCCAGCCACTCGGCATCATCGTCCACGGATACCACAGTGATTTCTGGTGCAGACTTTGCCTGATAGGTTCTAAAGATCAGCGAACTGTAGCCGCTGCCCAAGTCCAAAATTCTTTTAGGTTTGGCTTCTTGCACCGCTTGCAATAGATACCGAGCCGCTTCCCAAGAAACCGCATGATCTTCCAAAGAAATCGTGCTGACGTAGGTACGGTAGATCTTAAAAAGTCTTGCTTGCTCGTGCTTGTTGAAAACGATCGCTTTTTGCAGGAGTCGCTGAGAATGCGCTTCAATCGCACGGGCATTGCTACCTTCAATGGCAACGCTTTTTGGAATTGCAACAGCATTTTGCCCAGTTTGCACAAGCTCAATCATTCCGGGTGAACGTGAAACGGTCTGAGCGCTTTCCACCGTTTCCACCGCAAGGTTGCCAACCAAAAAAAACTGTCGTAGCCAGTGATGATAAGCAGAGACTTCTTGCCCATTTTCATGGAGTGGCGGCAGATCTAAAAAACCTTCCAGAAACTCATGGCACTCTCGTTTGACACAGAGATTGCTCAAATTATGGTTTTCAAGGGACGTTACAGACGCACTAGCTTTACCAGTTGGGATGCCCGTTTGCACCGCATCAAGGGCATAGGGCGGCACAACAATCTGGTATTGGTTTTCTTGCATCAGTTTTACGTCAAGGGTGACTTCTCCCAAATGTTGAGCAGGCGGTTGGTTGGGCTGATGCAAACATAGAAGGCAAGCGGAAACATGAGGCAGTGAAAAGAAACTATTGGGGTCGCAGAAAAAGATCAGTTCGCCTTTGGCATATTTGAAGCCTGTATTTCGAGCAACGGCTAATCCTAAGCTGGTTTGATGATTGACCACAACAAATCGCTGGGAATTCGTTTGTATCCATTGCGTGGCAACTTCTAGAGTGCGATCGCTCGATGCATCATTCACCACAATCACCTCCGCCATGACCTCAGCGCCAAGGGGTGAAGTTTGGCAAAAGTACTGAATGCTTTGCTCGATACTTTGCAACGTTCTAACGACTGACTCTTGGCAGTTGTAAACGGGCACAATCACTGAAAATGAGAGGGTCATAGCATTCCCTTATCGTGTGGCACATTCAAGAATCATCCTCTCTTTTTAGCTGAAAGTCTGAAAAATTATCCCGCCTCCTATATCTCCAGGCTGATGTAGGTATTTCATAACCGTGGATGTGCAGTTAGGGGGCGATCGCGACCTCCCTCAAAGACCCCTCAACGAAATCCATTGGTTCAAGGAGTCAACATGTCCTAACAAAAAAAGATGTATTTCAGTATGCATCCGTCAAAAGCGCAACAGCTTAATATTGTCTTTCTAGATAATCTCGTGTGGCTGGTCTACCCTAAGGGAAACGAGTCCCGCTACTTTGCAGAATTACCAGAGAGTTTTATGGCACAGCAATTTGGTGTAATCGGTCTCGCCGTTATGGGCGAAAATTTAGCATTAAACGTTGAAAGCAAGGGATTTCCCATTTCCGTCTACAATCGCAGCCGTGAAAAGACTGACCAATTCATGGCAACTCGCGCCCAAGGCAAAAACTGTGTCGCTGCCTACACCTTAGAGGATTTCGTCGCCTCCCTAGAGCGTCCCCGTCGCATTCTGATCATGGTGAAAGCAGGCGCTCCTGTGGATGCCGTGATTGAGCAACTCAAACCGCTGCTAGATGAAGGCGATGTACTGATCGATGGTGGCAACTCGCTGTTTACCGATACTGAACGTCGTGCTAAAGCCCTAGAAGCTGATAAGTTCACCTTTATTGGCATGGGCGTGAGTGGCGGGGAAGAAGGCGCACTTCTTGGTCCTAGCATGATGCCTGGAGGCACAAAGCAGGCTTATGACAACCTGGAACCCATCCTGACAAAGATTGCGGCGCAGGTCGATGATGGTCCTTGTGTCACCTACATTGGACCTGGTGGCGCAGGACACTACGTCAAAATGGTTCACAACGGCATTGAGTATGGCGATATGCAGCTAATTGCAGAAGCCTATGACCTGCTGAAGAACGTTGCCGGACTGAACGCTGCCCAACTGCACGAAGTCTTTACCGAGTGGAACACCACTGATGAACTCAACTCCTACCTGATTGAGATTACCGCCGACATTTTTAAGGTGACTGATCCTGACACGGGCAATCCTTTGGTAGATGTAATTCTAGACGCGGCAGCTCAAAAGGGAACCGGACGCTGGACGGTGGATAGTGCGATGGAATTAGGCGTACCGATTCCCACGATTATCGCCGCTGTCACCGCCCGCATCATGTCTTCCTACAAACAGGAACGCGTTGCAGCATCCAAGGAGTTGGTAGGTCCTGCCATGAGTTTTGATGGCGATGTGCAAGCCTTCATCTCGAAGGTGCGCGATGCCCTCTACTGCTCCAAGATGTGTTCCTATGCTCAGGGCATGGCACTGCTAAAAAAAGCATCCGATGAGTACGGATTCGATCTTGATCTGGGTGAGTGTGCCCGAATTTGGAAAGGCGGCTGCATTATCCGGGCGGGCTTCTTGAACAAAATCAAAAAAGCGTTTGATCAGAACCCTAGTCTGGCAAATCTGCTGCTGGCTCCAGAGTTTAAGCAAACAATTCTCGATCGCCAGACTGCATGGCGTGAAGTGGTTGCAATGGCGGCAACCGTTGGCATCCCCGTGCCAGCGTTTAGCGCCTCGCTGGATTATTTTGATAGCTACCGTCGCGATCTCTTACCCCAAAACCTGACCCAAGCACAGCGCGATTACTTTGGTGCCCACACCTACGAGCGCGTAGATAAGGACGGCAGCTATCACACCGACTGGATTCATGTAGTAGACGAAATCCCCGAACCTGCCATGGCGAAGTAAGGCGTTCATTCCAGTAAGAAACCTCTGTCGGGTGCGTTATGACATTGTCATAGCGCACCTTTGCTTTATGCGCCTTTACTTTATAAAGATGCTGATTGCCTTAATCTCGCCAAGACAATCTAATAATTTTCATTTCACTACCTCTAATTAGGGATGCGCTTTCATCCCATTGCTGACTAGGATAAGAAAACGAACCGAACTGTCAAGCTTGGCAGTTGGAAATAATGATTTTTTCACAAAAATAATGACTCAAAACGAGCTAACTCAGTCTCTTAATCTTGCTAGGGCGCTTGACCTAATTGTATCCAGTCGAGTTACTAATGGCGCATTGCATGTATACAATGCTGCCGGACAATCAAGATCGTGGGATAGTTTTATTTCCGATTTCCCCTTAGAACGAATGCAGGCAATGGCAGCAAGAAGCCAGCCTAAAGCAAGTTAGCGATCGCTGCCACCTCTCAACATCCGCAGTTCTACCCCTAAAACTGTTCTAAAAACCGCGAATCGCTGGTATAAAAGCGGCGAATGTCGTCAATTTGATATAAAACAGCGGCTAATCGTTCAACGCCCATGCCACCCGCAAAGCCTGTATAAACTTCAGGGTCATATCCAACTGCCTTTAACACATTCGGATCAACCATACCGCAGCCCATAATCTCCAGCCAGCGCCCCTTCCATTCCATATCCACTTCAGCGGAGGGTTCTGTAAATGGAAAGAAACTGGGACGCATTCGGATTGCCACCTCACCAAAAAGCTGTTCTAAAAATAGGCGGACGGTGCCTTTCATATCACTAAAGGTCAACCCTTCATCGATCGCCAAAAATTCGATCTGGTGAAATACTGCGGTGTGAGTCGCATCCACCGTATCGCGACGATAGCAGCGCCCTGGAATGATGATCCGAATGGGCGGCTCATTTGCCTCCATATACCGAATTTGCACAGAGGAGGTGTGAGTTCTTAAAATGTTGCCATCGGGCAAGAAGAGCGTATCTTGCATATCCCGTGCTGGGTGATCGGGCAAGAAGTTAAGCGCTTCAAAGTTGTAGTGATCCGTTTCCATTTCTGGACCTTCCGCCACGGTGTAGCCTAAGCCCACAAAAATATCATTCACCCGATCCATAATCGTGTTGAGCGGATGAATTCGTCCTTGAGCGCCATAAACTCCCGGCATAGTCACATCCAGGGTTTCGGTTTCTAGCTGTGCCTGGAGCTTGGCTTGCTGGAGAATCGATCGCCGCTGATCTAATTCAGACTGAATCGCTTCTTTGACTTCATTGGCACGGGCACCAATCCGGGGGCGATCGCTGGGATCAAGTTTCCCCATGCCACCTAAAACAAGGGGAATTGGACCCTTCTTGCCTAAATACTTCACCCGCAACTGCTCCAATTGGTCAAGCGAACTTGCTTCAGTCAGGGCTTGTTGAGCTTCGAGACGGATGGCTTCTAACTGGGTTTCCAATTCGGTGGACTGAACAGTCATAGGGAAAGGGGTATCAAGATGAACATCAAACGAATTTTAGAGTAAAACAACCAATGCCCTACCTCTATCTAGTGTAGAGCTAGGGCTGGTCATCTGATGCGATCGCGCAAAATTAGGCGACAGAATATGGTTTGAAATCAATCAATCTATTTTCTGTCGCCTACCACTTGTCTCTACCGTCCGTAGATGACTCTCGCATTTAAATTATTGTTTCTCAGGAGATAAGTGAGGGAATTTGCCGCCTCAAAGCTTGAATACCCGCCTGCATTGATAAAGCTACCTTCCCGTGCCCGATCAAAATAAGCGCCCGGAACCACTCGGCGAACTTGAACCAAATCGACAGGATTGGTGCCCGGAACTGCTACCACATAAGGACCACTGCCGAAAGAGATGGGTCTCAAAATGGGTTGAACAGGGTCAGCAGTACCGCCAGCACAATTGTCTACCGGAAAAGACACTTGCTGGTAGCAGTTTCCATTGAAACTCACGTTAACGCTACCGCCTGCCAAATAGTCTGTGGCAACCCACCCACGAGGAGTGATTTGCTGCCAGCGATAGCCATCGGCAATAGTAGGAACACCTCTCACATCAAGAGTGACACCATCGTCAGCCCACCCGATGATGTCAAAGTTAAGACCGGGTCCTGAACGGACATTGAGACCAACGCCTGACCGAGTGCTAACCGTCCCCCCTGTTCGCGTTACCGAGACCGGACGTTGAAAATAGACTTGCGCGATCGCCTGATTCGCACTGACACCCACGCCAATAGACGCGATCGCCAAACCTAAACAATGTAGCCAAGTGGAAGTTGAAACCTTGCAAAGCAGTTGAGCAATTGGACTGAAACGAATATTAGAAGTGTGTTCTTTTCGGTTAGAAGAAGCGCACGTAAAGTCAAGAGGTTTCATAGTAAAAGTGAGGTAAACAACAGAATAACCTGCGCCCCAATTTGCTGAACGCCAGGAGAAGAAGCTATTAATTAAATTATCAGAATCTAATATATGTGCCTAGAGTAGAGAGCCAATTTATATTGATGAAAACGACTCTTTTGGGATTAAAGGCGTTATTTGTTGATCTTATTTACCCATAACAAAGATTTTTTGATTCTACAAAGGCAATTAAGTTCTGCTCTGGAACCAGTCAAGTATCTATTGATAGAAAAACAGAACTGTGATTTGAAGCATTGCCAAAATTTAGATGCCTTAATTGCGATCGCCCATTCCCAAATTTATAGAACCTTTTTTTGTGGAAATCCCCTCATTGGGTTAAGCACCGCACCGAATGAATCAGCCGATTTGATCCGTATTGATCGCCCCATAGTCTCAAAAAAGCAAAATGAGATACTTTTCAATCTCAAGACGCTTATATTTATGGGTCGCTTCAATAGATTAGGGCAGCCACTCGAATTCTAAAGACTCCTATTTCCCTTTGTATAATAGGAGTCTTTAGAAAGCCTAGCAGACCTAAAATATCCATCTAGCAAACATTTTTCTAGCTTTAGATGGCTATTTTGACATTATAAAAACAAGGCAAACTTAGTCGTGATTGAGGGCATCACATGAAAGTGTTTTGCTCTTTCGCAAAACCCAACTTGCCAAGACAAACATCGACAATATTCGTATTTTCTATGGCAATCACGCCCTAAAACATCCAAGCTATCCCCAAGCAATAACCAGTCAATACGCCAATAGAAAACACTCTCAAGATTTGCAAAGCTGGCAGCCCAATCCTTAAAAAGCTCAACCTAAAGAGATGATTGAACTCCCAACAACCCGCAATAAGATCGGGAGAAAACATCTCGAAATTGTCAAGGCTATTTTAGCCTGATCGAGAAACAGAACTGATTTTTGGACACCATAAGGTGGAGCCAAAAAACCAATGAAATGACGGTATCACCTGCTTTTATCCAACAGATAGCCGAAGTGGAAGGTGTTCGCTTTTGATGCTATCAGCACACCCAAACTCCAGGGCATCTTTGACGAGTGGAAACGATCGCTCGATTTTTCACCTGTACCGACTTGTTTGGGTGGTACAACAGGTACTCACTGCTCAAGCGATCGCAGGCACAGAGGTTTATAGATTCATCCTGACTTAATCTTCAAAAAGTATGAGCCGCCCTATTCAAACTCCACCCTATTGGTTGAATCGGTAGCAGTGGAGAGTCGTTTACGATTTGTATTGTTAGCCCATTTAGGATTTCCTCAAAGTTTTCACAACTAAATGAGGCTACAGCGATTCACAATACATCATAGGGTGTAATGAAACAGTACCCAACACAGAACGACACAACTGAATTTGATGAGATTGTTCTTTAAGCTCCTGTAGGTTTGGAAGAGACTGAGCGGCACTATCAAAATAGTCACCCAAACGAGTATCAGAATCAGCATATATCTGGTAGATATTTACCGAAAGCGGATAAGCCTACTGAATTAGACGAATTAGAGCAAGATAATCACCGCAACGGCGATTCGTCCAATAGCGACTCTGCAACGGCAGATCAAACAGCGAAGGATACTAGAGACGACAAGGAAGAGGAAACAGGACAAAAAGCTCACGGTAAGACGATACGCCGAGGATTGTTGCTCACTGTTGGCGCGATCGGGGTAGCGATTAGTTCCGTTTTTGGACTGCGATGGTGGCAATTTCAAAGCACCCACGCTTCCACTGACAACGCTCAAATCAAGGGGCACCTCTCCCCAATTTCTGCCCAAGTTCCAGCAACCGTGCAACAAGTATTGGTCAAGGATGGCGATTATGTGAAAGCAGGAAGAGCTTTAATCAGGCTTGAAGATCAAGATTTGAACCTGAAAGTGCAACAAGCGGTAGCCAATTTAGCAGCGGCTCAGGCACAACTGAAAGGTGCTAGAGATACGGTGAGTGTCACTAGCCAGACCAATCCTACCCAGGTACAACAGGCTCAATCGAACTTGGCAGCGAAAGAAGCGGCGGTGAGTGCAGCCCAAGCGAACATCAATCAAGCTCTAGCAAAGGTTGAAACAAATCAGGCAAATGTGGCTCAGGCGCAAACGGCGGTGACCAAGACCCAAGCTGATTTTCGGCGCTATCAATTGCTGTATAACGAAGGGGCAATTCCGGCGCAGCAGTTAGATACGGCACGGGCAGCCTATGAGAATGCTCAAGCAGAGTTGGTGGCGGCAAACAAGACTGTTGCTCAGACGAATGCAGAGGTGAAAAATACTCAGGCGCAACGGCAAACGGCGATCGCGGATGTTGAAGTGGCGAGAGGACAAGTGAGCGAACGACAAGTCTCTGGACAAAATGTGACGGTGCAAAAAGACCAGCAGCAGCAAGCACAGGCACAAGTTGCACAAGCTCAAGCGGCACTGGCGCTTGCCCAACAGCAGATTAACTACACCGTGATTAAAGCTCCCACCAGCGGGTATGTGGGGCAACTGACTGCCCAAGTGGGTCAAAAAGTGCAAATGGGGCAGCCCTTACTATCCGTGGTGCCGCTGCAAACGGATGCGATTTATGTGGATGCCAACTTTAAGGAAACGGCGCTAGGCAAACTGCACATTGGGGAGAAAGCCGAGGTTGAAGTAGATGCCTATCCGGGTAAAACTTTCAACGCTACGATCGCGGGGATTAGTCCTGCCACTGGGTCGAGTTTTGCCCTGCTTCCCCCGGATAACGTCACCGGGAATTTCAACAAAGTGGTGCAATGGGTGCCGATTCGCCTCGTGTTTGACCCTGCCACCGACCCGCAACATCGGCTCAGACCAGGGTTAAGTATTAAAGTTACCGTCGATACTACTACCGGGACAAACTCCGCATCAACCCAAGCAGGGCACTAATTCTAATTATGTCTATTTCTGAATAGTCTTACTTCACGATGTCAACTACTCCTCATTCCTCCGTTCGATCGCGTCGGTCACTAAAACCGAAACCATCGAAAAAACCTGTTTATGATGCAGCCGGATATGTGCAGGGACCGCTCAAGTGGGCGATCGCCGCTACTGCGTCCCTAGGAGCCATCTTAGAAGTCATTGATACCAGCATTGTCAACGTTGCCTTGACGGACATGCAGGCAACCTTAGGGGCAACTGTCACCGAAATTGGTTGGGTTGTAACAGGCTATGCGATCGCCAATGTTGTATTGATTCCGCTTTCTGCATGGCTAGGCGATGTTTTTGGCAAGAAAAGATACTTTGTCTTTTCATTGATCGGGTTCACGCTTGCCTCGGTGTTATGTGGGTTATCTGTGAATCTGCCGATGCTGGTTATGGCGCGGATTCTTCAGGGCTTGTGCGGCGGCGGACTCTTGGCAAAAGCGCAAACGATTCTGTTTGAAACCTTCTCCCCAGCAGAACAGGGCATCGCCCAGTCGGTGTTTGGGGTTGGGGTGATTTCGGGTCCGGCGATCGGTCCTACCTTGGGCGGCTACCTGACCGATACCTTAGGCTGGCGCTGGATTTTCTTTATTAATTTGCCCATCGGTATCATTGCGGTGATTATGGCGATCGTCTTCCTGCGCCCCGACGCGAAGCAACGCCCCCGCAGCCAGCAGAAAGTAGACTGGGCAGGCATCGCCCTGCTGTGTATTGGAGTCGGCAGTCTGCAAACGTTTTTGGAAGAAGGGGAAAAAGAAGGTTGGTTTGAGTCAAGTTTCATTACCACCTTGGCGATCGCGGCGGTGGTTGGCTTACTTCTGTTTGTCTGGCGAGAACTCACCACCAAAGCGCCAGCGGTTGACCTGCGGGTGTTGCGGCATAAATCCCTAGCAGCGGGTAGCCTTTACTCCGGCATTTTGGGCATGGGGCTATATGGAGCCTTGTTTGCCGTCCCCCTGTTTACTCAAAGCGTATTGGGATTTTCCGCAACTCAAACTGGATGGTTGCTTGCCCCAGGAGCCTTAGCCTCTGCTATTACGATGGTTCTGCTGGGCAAGATCTCCAGTAAGGTGGATGCCCGTATCCTAATTGGGTTAGGCGCTCTGGGCACAACCGCCGTCATGTTTGAACTGGCAAAAATTACGCCTCAAACCGGAACCGACGACTTGTTTTTGCCGCTGGTGTGGCGTGGCGCAGCCACCGTTTTGATGTTCTTGCCCTTAAGTTTGGCAACCCTAGGCTCCCTGCCGAAAGAAGATATCCCCGCCGGATCGGGCTTTTATAACCTGACTCGTCAGCTTGGCGGGAGTATTGGCATTGCCATTTTGACCACACTATTGGCGCAACGAGAGGCGTTTCATCGGGCAATTTTGTTGGCAACGTTAACGCCCTACGATCCCGAAACGAATCAGCGGCTTGACGCGCTCACGAATACGTTTAAAAATCATGGTTCCGATGCCGTGACCGCTCATCAACAGGCGATCGCCTCCCTTTCACACCTCGTCAATACTCAAGCAGCCATTTTGTCCTACGCTGATCTGTTCCGCTTTGTTGGCGTGGTCTTTCTCTGCTCATTGCCATTACTGCTGTTTCTCGACAAGGGCGGCGCTGGAGCGAAAGCACCAGTGGCTCACTAATTGCCGTAAGCACTTCAGAGAACAGCAAGCCCACGACTTTGGCAGTCCACCCCAAGCAAATTGCTAGACTACGGAATTACTTAAGCTATTCAACCCACTCCTTTTTTGGTTTTCTAACCGAGTCTTTTCGGTGTGAGCCTTACGAGACAACACTTGAAGATTCTCTAGCGTAGTTAAACCACCTTGAGACATTGGCTCAAGGTGATCAATTTGAAAATCTAGTCGTCTCTGGCTTTCAAAACCACTTATGGCACAGCGAATCATTCCAGTTGCTTTATCCTTCGCTCTAGCAAATACAGCATCCTTAATATCTCTATACTTGGCTGGATCTCTCTCCC
The DNA here is from genome assembly GCA_003249025.1 of Leptolyngbya sp. Taxonomy (GTDB): domain Bacteria; phylum Cyanobacteriota; class Cyanobacteriia; order Leptolyngbyales; family Leptolyngbyaceae; genus ULC077BIN1. Next base: position 13,824 of record QBMH01000122.1, read on the forward strand.
TAATTTCAAAGAGTGAAAGACTTTCTAGCGGTACTGTGCTGGGAATGACGATTGGTGGGGTGATTACCAGATCGGGGTAGTATCCTTGTAACTTATTCAGTTCAATGTCTAATTGTTTCTTGAAATATAAATGGTTGTACCCAAACAGAACTTGCCAAAAGGATTTGTCGTCATTCCATAAAGAGTCAAGATACTCTTTTATTTGTTTGACAGCTAAGTTTTCGTGAATGTGCGTTGCCACCTCAGCCAAATTACACTTATCACGTTCGCTAAATGCAATAAATTGTGGCTCCATCTGCTTTTGGGCGTAGAAGCGAAGAATATTATCGACATCAGCATCCCTGTAGCCCAGTAGAAATGGATGATCAGGGAAATAGTCTTCCTTCACGTTTTGCAGTAGAGATTCAAGTTCCTCCTTAGTCAGGATCTCTCGATTCCCAATATCAACGCTCTGAAACACAGCCTCTAAATCATTGACAAAATTATCGTAAGCCTCCTCAGTGCCAGAATATAAAAGCACATCGTAATTTCTAGGAATAAGTTCATCTGCCTCAGATTTAGGAACCTTAATTTCACAAGGCTCAAGGATAGAAAAGCGGTAGATACCAACCGGAATTCGCTCCAAAAACTTTAATTTTTCCAGGACAGTTGTATCAACAGAATCGTCCATCATGCGGGCAAATTCTTCAATTATTTCAATCGAGATCAGCCGAGCGACTGTCTGCATTGTGTCGATCTTTGAGTCAGAGAAATCTGTTTTATCTACAATAATTAGTTTTTCAGGATTAACCCAATTAATCTTGTCTTCCCAATTGTCAATAAAGCTCACAATGTAAGCTTCGTCAGTACCTCCTGCTTTCTGCCCACGTAAAGCCCTGCCGATCATCTGTGTCATCAGAATGGTAGAAGTCGTCGGGCGCGTCAGAAAAACAGTTTGAACGTTGGGCAAATCGACTCCCTCAGTTAAAATCTCTACATTAATAAGTACCTCAAGCTCTCCTCTTTTGAAGCGCTTAATTTTCTCTGAATTTTCCTTAGCAGAAATTGTCGCTCCCGTATTTGAATCTACAAGCTTGCCCACCACGTAATCAGAATTAATTCCCCTACTTTGAAATACAGCATTTAACGCGATCGCGTGTTGTAAGTAGGTCGATCTTGAAAAGCTCAGGTAAGTGAAGTTAAATAAAGGCATCAAT
>QBMH01000123.1 GCA_003249025.1 Leptolyngbya sp.
CTAGGTAACGCGATCTCCTTCTATCTTACCCTCCTCACCCATCATCTAATAATTGGAAAGCCACTAGCTTCTTTGCTGCCGTTTGTCTAAAGACTTCATCATCGGGAATTGAGCTATCTTCAGGGTCAAGAATCTTTTGCTGCGTTATAAGCAGCAAAAGATTCACAGTATCCTCTAGCGTACCCAAGGGAAGCCAGCACAAATTTGAGAGCGGTGCAGTGCTGCCATCAGCAAGCCTAAACCGTCAGTTGATCTTGCCTTCATCGTAAATACTGGTCGCAAGTCCTCGACGTTCTAGCGCCTGCAAGAGGTTGTGTTCCTCAATAAGCTGCCTATTCTCTGATTTCTTTAACCAATCAACCAGAGCTTCAGTAGCAACATCACTAAGTGACCAATCCTTACCAGTATTCTTGAGTGGCACAAGCGCTCTCACCAAAAAGTCTACATCGCGTGGAACTTGTGCCCTGAACTGGACGGGTTTAACTTGAGCCATTGGATCACAGAAACAAGAACCCATACTGGCATGGGGAAATGACTCAATATTCTTTTTGCTATATTGATATTCTGCAATATCGCAAAATAGCACCGCATGGTATTGTGCTTAATAACATCACTCAAGAAAAATAAATTTCATGGGTGAAGTGCTACATAGCTCTCGCCTTCAAAGCAAAAAAGGGAGTTACTTTAACTGGCTTGAGTTGCCGAGTCTCACCTGTTCTCAGTGTTAAGGCTCATTGCAGCGCATCTAGATTGTTGCTACGGAGATCCGCAGGCATATCCTTTGGGAGACCCCTAAATCGACGCAGAGTCAGGAAAGCAGAGAACAGTCCAAGTGATGACAGGTTTGTACCCCTTATACCTATCGTCTTCCACCAGGCATTAGTCATTTTCAAGGCAGCATGATTATTCAGATCGAGATTGAACGAAGATGCTTACAGCTAACAGATTCGCTTTCTGCCTTGGCTTCACTTGCCAGTTCGCGGCATGATACCCGGCAGCGCTTTCTGAAGGAAATGGCTGGCAACATCACTGCCTATGCTCCCCTGCCGCCCTTGCAGGTTGACTCCAACACCGTGGGCATCATGATCCGACAGGTGAGTGAGCAGATTGTGTATCGTCCACTGGAAGAACTGCGCTACTTCTACTTCGTTTATTCTAGAGGAGCCTTCTTGCTGCCAGGGTATCCCAGACTTTTCTACATGGCGACTAATAAACAGAATCTTTCGCCATCTAAGTCAGCGATTGGAGCCATTGGAGAAGGCGTAGCCGCTATCTTAAGTCAGCGGCTTTACCAAGGCACGGTGAGGCTAGCACGTCCTTACCATACCTATCCCGACTTAGTGAGTACGGATCGGAAGAGGACTCTGCTGACGGAAGCAAAGGCGACAGTTGACTCCGTTGAGAGAATTAAAGCAGTGACCCAAGAAGAATTGTTCCACATGGCGGAGCACGTTAGCGCCTGCACTTCGCTTGATGTCAGACCTGTGATTGGACTGCTAATCGGCACAGCGCTCCTAGACGAAACCAGTTATCATGCCGTGATCACGGAGGTCAGGAAGTGATGGAGCGTATTGCGGTCTTGTCACGAGAGGAATTGCTCCTGCAAACACTCACTGAACTCATTCAGGAGATGGTAGCCGAAGGATCAACTCATTACAGCATTCTCATCGAACAAGTTTATGCTGAGTTCATGCGAGAACTGCTGATACAAGCGGCTGAAGCAGGGGAAGGTCTGGCAAAACCAGCAAGCCTTCTTTATCAAGCAAGTCACACGGTCGAGCGGCGTGTTCAGGAGCGCTTAGGTGAAGTCAAATTTGGCTTGCACAGATACAAAGAAACTCTTTGCGATGCATTAAAAGCGCCTGCTAAAGAACTCTTGGCGCTACAAGGAGAGTTGAAAGATGCGAGAAGACGAGGAGAAATTTCTAGCGAACCACCAATCAACCGAGGTGAGCAAATTCCCTTTCAGATATTGGAAATCGGTTTGATGAACAGTGAAGTGCAAGGACTCATCGCTTTACCTGCCAGTCATAGATGCTACTTAGATTTCAGCCAGATTGTAGAAAGCTGCACTGTGCAGGGGAATTGGTTTCCCTTTGAGCTGATTGTCAAAGAACCTAACATTGGCGATTTAGTTTTTGTGGTTGACCAAGACGGCTCAATCAACATTCACACCGAAAACTTTCCGATTGAAACCTTAGATCGGACACGAAATATCCTCAAGTTTCTCGCCGAAAGGCTCTATACAGGAGATACTGACGACGACCCGTATGGGTTAAGTTGTGAACCGTTTACCTAGACCGACACGATACGGATGCTTTATGGCAAGTGCCTGAAAATTTTTGATGAAACTTTAACTATTTTCTTCTTGAGTCTGTTGTTCACTGTAGTTTGCGTTACGCAGCAGATACCCCGCCGCAAGCGGACGGGCGAGACTCGTTTGCCAGAAATCAACACTAGCAATAGTTTGGTGGATTAGCAGCAAGGAGCCACAGGAACGAAAGTTCCAAATCCGTGTAGGCGCACATTCCTACCGCTCGAACTGGTACGTCGGTTTGATGACATTTTCTTTATCGATCTGCCCCATGTTGGCGTAGCCTCTCCGCAGGAGATGGGAGCCAGGTATGAGGTGTTCAATCTACATTTGGCAAAGTACTTCCCAGCATTTCGAGGGAATGGTCAATTGCCCTAGCCTGCATTATTCATGACGATTTTGGAAAATCTCTGAAAAACCCGCTATGAAGTCAATTTGGCGATTTGCCTAAAAAACAGTCTGTTTTTTGAGGTGTCTCTGCCATCATGGTTCCAGCGGTTGGGGAATAATCCAGGCTAGACAGATGACCAATGGCGTAGGCTTTTGACGGAGTACCGAATTTGCACCCCTGCTGAGATTGGGAATGCCGTGCGGCGTTGTGCAGAGGAAGCGTTTTACAAGGGCAACCCAGGGCAAATTGAACTGGAGGATTTATTGGCACAGCGGCAGCAGTTTACCCCAGCAATGGAACGAGAATCAGAGCAGATGCAGGCAATTCGGAATCAGGCAACCTATGCGAGACCTGCCAGTAGAGGCGATCGATCAAGGTTTGCTTATATCCACCGAGAGTTGTTTGTATAACAGGTGGTATCGCCATAAATTATAAATTATGAAGCGGCTATTCTAAATTACCAGTAAGATTTAAAATACCTGCCTCATGTTGATTACTTAATTTATCCTGGAGGGAATAATGCCAGAGATCGATTTTCAAAGATTCTTTGATGCGTGCAACCCAGGTAGAACTCTCGTGCTGAGCAATCCTGAAGACAGTAAGTACTACATCGATTTTGCCTCAGTTCGAGGTGGCAAGCTTATTGAAGCTCTTGAGCGTACAATTACTCATCTTTCTCCAGCCAAACCAACCTGCCAATTGTTTAGTGGGCATGTTGGCTGTGGCAAATCAACAGAGCTTTTACGACTTAAAACGGAGCTGGAGCAAAAAGGGTTTTATGTCATTTATTTTGAATCGACAGAAGATATTGATACGGCTGATGTAGATGTCAGTGATATTCTTCTGGCGATTGCCCGTCAGGTTAGTGATAGTCTAGAAAAGAATTCGATTCATCTTCAATCTCAGGGACTTAAAGCGTTATTGAAGGATGCGATCGATTTTTTGCAAACACCAATTGGTGATTTAACGGCAGAGTTTTCTTTACCTGGGGCAGGGAAGCTAAGTGCTAGTAGTTCTGGAAGTATTGAACTTTCCTTGCCCGCAGGTATTGCTAAAATCACGGCGAAAACCAAAGACAGCCCCAGTTTACGGAGCCGTTTAAGGCAATATTTAGAACCACGAACTAATACCCTTTTAAAGGCAATCAATGAAGAACTGTTGATACCCGGTACTCAGGAGCTAAAGAAACGAGGTGTAAAAGGTTTAGTCGTTATTGTTGATAATTTAGATCGAATTGATTCCCGACCAACAGCATCAGGACGATCTCAACCAGAATATCTTTTTATCGATAGAGGTGAGCAACTTCGAAAGTTGAGTTGCCATGTAGTTTATACAATTCCGTTAGCAGTAATCTTTTCCAATGATAATGAGACATTAAAGATGCGGTTAGGCAGTGGTGTAGAACCGAAGGTACTTCCAATGGTGCCTGTACAACATCGTGATGGACAAGTACGTGAGGAAGGACTTGCACTTCTACGCCAAATGATTCTGGCACGCGCATTCCCAGATATAGCCGAAGAAGAACGGTTGCCACTAATTCCGATGTTATTTGATCACCAGGACACCTTAGATCGACTCTGCCGAGTTAGTGGTGGTCATGTCCGAAATTTGTTGGGACTGATGTATAGCTGCTTGCAAACCCAAGATCCACCCTGGTCCAAGGACCTATTAGAGTCTGTGATTCGGCAAGGACGTGATCATTTAGTACGAGGGATTGATAAGGAATGGGATTTGTTATTCCAGGTTGTGCAACGTCAGACTGTTAGTGGGGAAATAGAGTTTCAAACCCTACTACGTAGTCTCTTTGTCTTCGAGTATCGTGATCATCAGGGATGTTGGTTTGGACTAAATCCTTTCCTTGAAGAAACGGAAAGGTATAAAGTCTGGAAACAGGAGCAAACAGCTAATCGTTGATCCTTCCCTGATTTTTATCTAGCGTTAGTAGTTATCTAAACTAGCAATCTCTCTCCTACGCCATGAGCTTCTCCACAATTGAGCCACAACGACCAGAGGATATAGCTGCCCTAAATGAGGAGGCATTAAGGCGCCTAGTGCGGTCGATCGAGCTTTCGAGAGGAAAATTTTCTTTAATCCTAGTACGTTGCAACTATAAAAATTTGCAACAGCAAATGCTTCAGCAATTGCGAACAGTGTCAACTGTAGCATTTCGGGAAGTTGTTCTTTCTCCATCTGCTGATACCCTTCATACTGGGATCAAAAGCTTACTAGGGAATGAGCAACCCTCTGCTGTAGCTGTACTTGATATTGAAGAAGTTAAAGAGGTTGATAATTTACTGACTCGCTCCAATCAAGTTCGTGATCGCTTCCGTATAGACTTTTCGTTTCCACTCATGTTCTGGGTCAACGATATAGTCTTGCAAAAGCTAGTTAAGTTGGCTCCTGATTTCAACACATGGGCTGGAATACCAATTCAGTTTCTTGCAACTACTGAAGAACTCATTCAATTTCTTCAGTATACAACCGATCAAGTTTTTACAAAGGTGCTGCAAGCAGGAACAGGAAAGTTTATTGATAGTAATGCACTAAATCTGGCAATAGGATCACAGAGAAGGGTTGAACTGGAGGCTGCAATTCATGATCTTGAAAGTCGTGGCATTCACTTAGAACCGGAATTAGAAGCTAGTCTTGACTTTGTTTTAGGTCGAGACCCTAGTAGCTCCTTGGAACAGGCGCACCAATACTACCAAAAAAGTTTAGAATTCTGGCAACACAGTGTTAATCGCTGTCTTAAAGAGCTTAATCAGCAACAAACTACACAAGAATTTATTGAACATTCCAATACCAACTCTCAAGCTCCCAATCAGGATAATGCACTTTTAGTACGCTATAGAGAGCGAGAAGGATGTTTACTGTATTGTCTAGGATTGTGGCATCGCACCTATGCTGTCTATCACCGCTCAGAGTACACAATCTCCTGTCAACGCGCTAGAGACTATTATCAGCAGAGTTTACAGGTTTTTCAGCAAGCAAATCGCTCAGATCTAGAAGCGAAATTTATCAATGCGCTAGAAGAAGTACTACAACGGCTGGAGCAATGGGATGAACTCGAAACAACAGCAAATCTCGCACTAGAACTGCATACAAAAATTGATGCTAACTTGGTTCGTCAAGCCTGCGATTATGGGTTTTTAGCGGAAGTAGCCTTAGCCCAATCTCAATGGAGACAAGCCCAGCAGTATGCAGAAAAAGCTTTGGAGATTTTAAGCCGAGCCGAGTGGGTAGACTCAAATCGTAAAGCTGATAGCGAAGATACGAGCCTGAGACGAGCACAACGATATCACAAGGGCTGGTATTTACTACTACTTGCTGAAGCTCAGCGGCATATTGGACAAATTGCCAGTGCTATTCGAAGGCTAGAAACTGCCAAAGAGCAAAGCAGTCCAGAGTACGATCCACTGCTGTATATCCGAATTCTTGAGTCTTTGCGGACACTGTACTTTAACCAGCAACGCTATCAAGAAGCATTTGAACTAAAACTAGAGCGACGGTCTGTGCAACAACAATACGGGTTGCGAGCATTTGTTGGTGCAGGACGCTTACGTCCTCAACGACAAGTTACAAATCCGGCATTAGTTCCTGTTGAATTGATTGAACAGGATAGTGGTTCATTCCAGAAAAGTACTAACTTGAATCCGAAAGGAATAATTGCTGAGGAAATAACCACATCAGGCCGCCAGCAAGATATTGATGAATTAATTAAGCGTATTAGCCGAACCGATCAACCTTTAATCGTATTGTATGGTCAATCCGGTGTCGGTAAAAGTTCCCTTGTGCAAGCAGGGCTGTTGCCTTCTCTTGCCCAGAAAACAATTGAGGGTAGGCAAATTTTGTCTACACTGTTACGAGTTTATCAGAATTGGGAAGTTGCGCTAGGAGAAAGGCTGACAACCCAGTTAAGAAAGGTAAGGGAAATAACCTCATCAACTCCGTTAAATTCGCCTTCAGCAATTCTGGAGCAACTTCGTCAGAATGGAAATTTCAGCTTACTCTCTGTTCTCATTTTCGACCAGTTTGAAGAGTTCTTTTTTATTCATACTGACTCTCAGCAACGCTTGCCTTTCTTTGAATTCCTGCAAGCCTGCTTAAATCTTCCCTATGTCAAAGTAATTCTTTCCCTAAGGGAGGACTATCTTCATTATTTATTGGAGTGGGAACGACTGACCGATTTAAGCGTAATTGATAAGGACATTCTCAATCGGGAGCGGCGTTACTATATTGGCAACTTCAATATTGAAAGTGCTCGTTCTGTAATTCGCAACCTCACTGAGCGATCGCAGTTTTACTTGGAACCAGCCTTGATTGAAGAAATAGTACGTGATCTGGCAGTAAGATCGGGAGAAATACGCCCTATTGAACTTCAAATTGTAGGTGCACAACTTCAGGTAGATAATATTACTACCTTGAAGGACTACCAGACAAAAGGACCAAAGGAACGTTTAGTTGAAAGATCCTTGGAAGAAGTGATTAAAGATTGCGGTTCAGAAAACAATCGCGTAGCAAGGCTGCTACTTTATTTACTGACTGATGATAACCTGACTCGACCCTTTAAAACCCGACCCGAGTTAATTACAGAAGCAAGTCAACTTCAACTACTGGAAGAATTAGGGAAGGCAGGTGAACAAAAGATTGATCTAGTTCTGACAATTTTAGTTAAATCAGGTCTAGTCTTTTTACTAAAAGAAGTTCACACCGAGAGATATCAGCTTGTCCATGACTATCTCGTTTCAATCATCCGCCAGCAGAAGGAAGTTGGACAGGTTGCCCAGATTCAGCAAGAACGGTCACGGCGCAAGCAAGCAGAACAGTATTTCAAAAGGCTACTGATTGGTACTACGATCATCTTGTCTTTACTGACTATTTGGGCATTACAAAATGCAAGTGATGCGAAAAAAGCTAAAGCGATTGCTGAGGGAGAAAGAAACAAAGCAGAGCTTGGCAAAGTTAGCGCTCTAACCGCTTCTTCTGAAGCACTTTTTGTTTCAAATCAGGCAGTGCTTGACCCTTTGTTAGAGAGTTTACGGGCAGGTAAACAACTTAACCAAACAAAAAAGAAAGTTGCTATCAATCAGGAGATAGAGCCACAAGTTTTACGAGTATTGCAACAATCTGTTTACAGCGTCAGGGAGTTAAACCGATTGGAAGGGCATACCTCGGGTGTAAACTACGTTAGCTTCAGTCCCGATAGAAAAACTATTGCGACTGCAAGTACTGATAATACAATCCGACTTTGGAACCTGAATGGTAGATTGCTGAATACTCTGGAAGGTCATAAAGGAGCAATAAACAGTCTTAGCTTTAGCCCAGATGGGCAAAAAATTGCTTCTGCCAGTTCTGATCAAACAGTAAAGATTTGGAATCTAAATGGCAAAGTAGAAAAAACAATTTCTATTGGTAATCGTGTAGAGACTATTAGCTTTGACCCATCTGGACAAAAAATTGCTTCTGGGGGGTGGGACAATGTTGTTAGACTTTGGACTATTGACGGCAAGCTCTTACATAAAATGACAGGGCATCTTTCCTACATCTCTAGTGTCACCTTCAGTCCAGATGGAAAAGTCATTGCCTCCGCAAGTGACGATTCACAAGTAAAACTATGGAATCTGGAAGGACAGGAAATCTCTAATCTTAAAGGACATGAGTTTGGAGTCAGAAGTGTTGCTTTTAGCCCTAACGGTCGAACGATCGCTACGGCGAGTGGAGATAAAATCATTCAACTTTGGAGCTGGGATGGAAGACAGGCGAAATTACTCAGACCACTGAAAGGGCATGAGGCTCCTGTTCGTTCTATTGGTTTTAGTCCAGATAGTCAATGGATTGTTTCAGGTAGCGCAGATAAGACCGTCAGGCTTTGGAGCATCGATGGTACGCCAATCAGTGTATTTAGGGGACATACGGACGAAGTTTTAAGTGTTAGTTTCAGTCGAGATGGTGGCTTAATCGCGTCTGCCAGTTGGGATAAAACAGTCAAACTGTGGAACCGCCAAAGTACGTTGCTAAATGTTTTAGTTGCACACAAAGATACTGTAAGCGGTGTCAGTTTTAGCCCCGATGGAAAGCTAATTGCAACTGCCAGTACTGATAACACGGTAAAGCTCTGGAACCTGAAAGGTCAGGTAATTCAAACAATATCAGGCGATCGGTTGTTCACCAGCGTTAGCTTCAGCCCCAATGGACAGAGTATTGCAACTGCTAGTGCCGATAACACTGCAAGACTCTGGAGTCTGAATGGTCAATTGCTTAATACCTTGCAAGGTCATAGAGATCCTGTTTTAGATGTAAGTTTTAGCCCCGATGGAAAGCTAATTGCAACTGCCAGTGCTGATAATACTGTGAAGCTATGGCAGCTCGACGGCACATTATTGAGAACGATGAAAGGTCATCTCAGCAATGTAAACAGTGTTAGCTTCAGCCCCAACGGGAAAACCCTGGCATCTGCCAGTAGTGACAAAACGGTTAAACTTTGGGCAATAGACGGTAAATTACTAAAGACGCTGGGAGAGAAAACTTCAGCATTCAGAGAGGCTAGTTTCAGCCCAAATGGAAAGATGCTTGCTACCGCCAGTGAAGACAACACAGTCATTCTTTGGGATGTCGAAAGCGGCAAGAAAATTAGAATATTAAAAGGACATCTCTCTGGTGTTCAGGGAGTTCGGTTTAGCCCAAACGGAAAAATCATTGCAACTGCCAGTAGCGATAATACAGTCAGGCTTTGGAACCTTGATGGTACATTACTTAAGAGTATTAATGAACATGAGAATGGTGTTTCTCGGCTTAGTTTCAGCCCAGATGGAAAGATGCTTGCTACTGCCAGTGCAGACAAAACAGTAAAAATTTGGAACGCTGAGACCTTAGACTTTAAGGGACTGATGCAGCGAGGGTGTAATCAGCTCAGGGACTATTTAAGTATTCGTTCCCTCAAGGAGGATAGAAACCTCTGTCAAGAAGTAATTAACCACCAATAGCGGTACAGTGAGGTTTTTCTCTTCTATGGATGAACATTACCGTCTGGCATAGTCGCTCCGCTCAGCTTTGCTCCCTGCAAATTTGCACCGTTCAAATTAGCTCGATACAGATTTGCTCCCCGCAAGTCAGAAAAGCTTAAGTCTGCTCCACTTAAATCTTTGCCTCTAAAGTCGGCAAAGGTCAGGTCACAACTAGAGCATTGTTTAGTTTGAAGCAAACGGTTAAGGTGGGTAGGATTATAAGCACTTGCCGAAGAACCCATCAGGAGAATTATTAAGAAGGCTGTCCCTAACAAGTTCTTAGCTTTCATAAATCACCTCAGAAGATTACCTTCAAAGCATTCTCCTACTATTTTCTGCTAAAGAATCAGCTTACGGCAATTCAGGCGACTTTGGATGAACTTACTTTACTTAAAATGTCTACCTAGAGGAGCGATTACCTCCATCACCCTCACCCGTCTTCCCCAGATACACGCTCTTCAGCCCCATCGTCCCTCTCTTCGTCATTCCCCAATAACGCAATCGGTAAGGTCCATAAGCCTTCCCTGTTTTAGAGTCAGGAATCATCTTTAATTCAAGATGTCCTCGTCCTCCATGCTTCCCCAGCGGGGAGCCATCCTCACGAGTCTCCTGATTCTCCTCCTCTGACTCAGCCTTCCGGGATTCTAATACCGTTTTGAGTTTTGAATTGTAGAAGCTTTACTCAGCTACGGTTTCAAGCTCAGATCTATCGCATTCTCCGTTTAAATTGGTATGAGAAGCCTGTAACTGTCTTTTTGCCTAAAGACCTAGATTAGTATGTCAGGGCATTACCAGACCAGGCTGAATGGTTGCGCCAAGCCATTGCTAAAGCGGCTCAGGATGACCTGGCGGAAAAGAACTCTTAAAGGATTTAAAAAGTTTCAATCATGTTTTTGTAAAGTCCGGGTGAGAATCCCTAATAGATAGGGCAGTTTAAACCTATGGCGAATCAAGAGTCGCTTGGGTGCTGTGCAAACTTATGTTTGTCGTTCGGCAAACCGTTACTCAACCTCCGGAGAAAGGAATGGCTAAGAAGGCAGCATCAAGCAAGCCAGGGAAGCGCCCTAACATCAATCAGGTAAGAGCAAAGATTCGGGAACTAGCCAAAGACCATCAGTTCGATGAGCAAATTCTGTTTAGTTTTGCTGAATTTCTGAATGGCGGAGCATTTAAGGCTGTTGAACCCAGCCTGCAAGAACTAAAGGATGCTGTGATGGCAGCGTTTAACTGCTCTTCATATCAAGAATTAAAGAAAAACGGCAGTTTCCAATTGTTCGTCAAGGATCAAAGCCTAAAGCTGACGACCAAAGAGGCTTGGCTGAAGGTTCATCGGAAGTTTGTTGGGCTACCAGAAAGTGAGCGTGACGCGATCGGAGCGACCTCGATCAACGGGGTTGATGTGTTGCGGAATTTTTTGCCTTGGGAAGTGTTTGCTCTTAATTCTGAAACGGCTACCGCTCAAGACATCAAAACCGCATTTAACGAGTTGGCGAAGGAGCATCATCCCGACCACAACGGAAATTCAGAGGTTTTTGAGCGCTTGAAAAAGATGCGTGACAGCTTGCTAGCTGCGTACTAAGGGGGAGGAAACAGCTATGGGAAAATGTAACATCACAGATAAAGAGTTGGCGGAAGCTTTGGAGATTTCACTGAAGCACCTGATGACCATTTGCCAAGACTTCGATGCCGACCCCAACGACGATTGGGAGCTAACTTTAGGCATTCATTTTCAATGGGGTGTATACGGCTCTAGGGTTTTCAGTGCAGAGGGTGCTGTTGCAATTTGTAATTACCTGGAGAGAAATTACCAAGAGCGACCCTTGCTTCAACGCTGGAAAAGATGGTTACTTCAACGGATCGTAAGCTTAAAGGACTAATGATCGCTAAGCGTGTTCAAGAAGTAAGCACGATAGACGGGCAACTCATATTTAAGGGTGGCAAAGCTTTTTTAGCGCCTAAAGCGTGTCGTGAAATTCTGAGTCTGGGCACCCGGCAGGATGTTCTATGGCGCACTTTTCAAGAGATTCAGAAATCTAGCGGCACCGGAAAGGAGCCATTAGTGTTAGACACAGATTTTTTTGAAGACGAGTCCAAGCGACGCTCTGAAAACCAAAATCTCAAATACCACTATTTAAGTGGCTCAGGACTGAGTGTCATTAGCAAACAATTAGGCAGTCGGCTCACTCAGGAACACCGTCAAGACTGGGCGCAGGCGGTGGCGCAGTATGCTCCTCCAGTTTTGGAGTCCATTGAAAAACATGAATCGGAAAGAGAGCAGCGCATTGACAAAGTGATGAAACAAGTTAAAGCTCAAGCAAAATATTATTGCCAGTTGACGGGTTGCCACAGGAGCGTAGGCAAGTTTAACCTGACCGTTCACCATCTCTTTCATCAAAAAACTTATCCAAAGCTTGCCGATATGGAAATGAACTTGATGGCAATGCGGGAAGATGTTCACAACCACTTTTATCAATGGATGGGTGGCACTCATGTGGCTTGCACCGTAGAGGATCTAGAGCGATATGTTGAGGAATTTGGTAATTCTCTGTTTCCCGATGGCGACGTAAAACAGGCGATAGAAACCAGGATGCAACTGTCTAGAGCTAAAAACGCACTTAGACCCTTGCTCTGAAGCGATATGGGAATTCCCATATCGCTTTCAAGAACACCCTTAACGCCCTAGCTCTTGCTGGGACGTTTTTGTGGGCATTTACGCTCATTCGCCCCTATCCAGTGCGTCAATTCCTGCGTTCTTGAAATAAATTTATGGAACGAATTGGGCATTTTAAGGTGGTAGTTTTTTGCATCTACTATGAAAGGCTTTTTGCATAGAATCCAAGCAAGGCTTGCTTCGCTGCTTTCCAAAAGAGAACTGAAGCAACCCACTATTAGCAGTTATGGGCAATCTGAGAGTGGTATTGCTTTAGACGATATTCAACCTGTAATGGAATGGTTATTTCTTAGCCTTCTCAATGCAGGCTATCAAGGGCAATCTCACCTGTTCTGGTTGTCTCCTAGAGATGCCGTTGACTTGCATCAACATCTACGACAGTTACACAAGAAAGATGAGCCTATTTTTGGCTATCGCTGTGGAGATCGCGTTCCAACACCCCCGGAAGGCTTTTATTGGAGAATAATGGCAGAGCATCCCTCTTTGAAAATTTACCAGTTAGACGTACAGCAAAATGGATAAAAATGACTTTGTATCTACAATTGCGGTTGACTATACTACCCTTCTTGACCTGCTAAAAGCAGAAAACTTTGAGGATGCTAATAAAGAAACAATGACGCTATGCCTCAAAGCCGCAGGACAAGAGAAAATTGGTTGGTTGAATGCTGAACATGCTTCTAAAATTCCTTCCGAGGATTTGCACCTAATGAACCAGCTTTGGCAGGATTACAGCAATCGCCATTTTGGTTTCAGTGTGCAAAGCCTGATTTGGCAATCAAAAACCTGGCGTACTGCTTGTAAAGAGTTAGGGTGGTCGCGAGGATACTCGCATCGAAGTAATCGTGGTTACTTTTACTCCACCTTCAGCGATGAAAGTCAGCTAACGTTTAATGTATTAGAAGCGCCCGCAGGTCATCTTCCTTCTACTGCCATACATATTGCACTTCAAGAGAGAACCAGGCAACCTTTCATGGATACGCTTTTGCGTCGTTTCCATGTCAGCCATGTGTAACTTACTGTTAGGGCTGAAGGAAAGGAAGATCGCATTCGACTATGTGGCATTGATGCACCTGCATTAGGGCAGCCAATCGGTAACGATGCGCGTGAGAAATTGCGATCGCTCATCTATGCGGCAGGTAATCAGGTGATTTTGGTTCCGTCAGAGCGAGATCAAAACGGTCAATTATTGGCAGAAGTTTTTGTAACAGCCGGGAAGGGAACTGAGGAAGAGAAGCTGCTGAATTACGAGATGGTTCAAGCAGGAATGGCACGTCACTATAAGGAATACAGCGATCGCTGTCCTAACGGAGGCGAGATTTTAGCTGAGGCTGAGCAGGAAGCAAAAGCTAAGCATTTGGGACTGTGGACGAAGCGGTGATCAAATCGCTTTGATCCTCGACTGCCACCACAGGCGATCGGCGAGGAGTGAAACGAGAACGAGCAAGCGGTATACCACAAGCCAATTCGTCCAAAGTATTACGCAACTCGCTCCAACGTTAACAAATGACAAATGTGAATTGAACATCCACATTACTAACGCGGTAGTCTGCTGGAACCATTCGACCAACACCACCAAACGTGGCAGGATTGCGTTGATGCAGTAAATCTCTCGCATTTCAAATGCTGACCTCAACCTGCTCAGCAATCTCGTCGTGTTTCATTTTACTGATGAAATAAACTCTATTCTTGTAGAATACATACACAACGTTGAAACCTTTGCGGGATAAGCGTTGTAGTCGTTGTGTACGACATAAAGTGGATCGTATCTCCGGTAGCATCCGTTAGCTAAAAGCACGAGAGGATAGTGAACCGCAAGTCGCTGTAATCTCAAGCTAGAGTAGGGTTTGCTTTCCTCAGCACCAAAAAGCTAAAGCACTGAACTGTCGATTAGAAGGCTTCAAGAAGGCGACAGGTAATTTGTTAAAGCATTTATCCGCAAATTTTAACAAGAGTGTCAAATCACGACACCTATTTTGTTAAATTCAGGGATGACGACATCTAATGTGTGATTGAGATGAATTAAGACTTTGCTCTGCTAAAAACTTGTAAGCCTTGTAATTCAGGGTTTTCAGTCATTTAAAAGAGCGTGACACTAATTTGTTATGACGACAAATAACGTGTTACCCGACAACTTAGAGCAACTGATTGACCCCGCGACTCGTGGAGACCCAGAATCCCCTGTACGGTGGACAACCAAAAGCACCCCCAAATTAGCTCAAGAGCTACAAGCCATGGGGCATCAAGTCAGTCAACGCACGGTTTGTGGATTGCTGTGGGAGATGGGGTACAGCTTACAGTCGAATCGGAAAACCCAGGAAGGGAAGAATCATGTTGACCGCGATGCTCAGTTTAAGCAGATTAGCCAAAGCGTCAAACAGTTTCAACACCGCCAACAAGCTGTAATTTCAGTAGATGCAAAGAAGAAAGAACTGATTGGTAACTACAAACAGACAGGAGTGGAATGGGAACCGAAGGGAGTGCCAACGGCGGTGAAGACCCATGATTGTGCGGACAAACAATTGGGCAAAGTGATTCCCTACGGGG
>QBMH01000124.1 GCA_003249025.1 Leptolyngbya sp.
TAGATCTGTCCAACATGAGGCATTGAGGCATGTTTCTGGGGGAGTGTGGAGCTTTTGAGCCTCAACCGCAGGGGTAGAAGCATTGCTATCAAGCCATGAGACTGTGCTAAGACTTGAAATTCCGGGATATCAATTAATCGAGGTGCCCAACGGTTTTTCCCGTACCAAAATCTTGAGGATAATAAGAATTTGAACAAGAGTATTTGAGCGACATCGTGTAAAAAGTAAGTCTTTCAAAGCCACTTAATCCTTAGCTTTTATGGTTCCCTCTCGTCGTGTTTATTGGTGTTTGCTTTTAGGAACTGCGATTGGATTAGGTCTTGCCACCGTGGGCAGCGACCTGATCAATCCGCGTTTTCTAGGATTTTCCATTGGGTTGACTCTGGGCTTTGATGCGGTGGTGGTGGTGCTAATGGTGCTGGATGGGCTGACTGGCAAGGCAAATCGGGTGGTGGTGACGCGCGATCGCCTAGAGCGGCTTTCCATTGGGCGAGAGAATCCGGTGCGGCTAACGGTGCAATCGGGAAAACATGCCGCAGTGCTGCAAATTCGGGATCATGCGCCTCAAGAATTTTCCACCTCTGAAGGGGTGCTGGCTTTGACGCTGCCTGCTGAGCAAACCCAAGCATTGACCTACACTGCGTTTCCACCGAAACGGGGTGAATATCAATGGGGCGATATTCAGGTACGGCAGTTGGGGCGGTGGGGCTTAGCATGGCACGACTGGAAGATTCCCCAAAGCCAGACGATCTCAGTCTATCCCGATCTGATTGGGCTGCGATCGCTCTCAATTCGGCTAACGCTGCAAACCACAGGCAACATCCGGCAAGCGCGTAGACACGGCATGGGCACTGAGTTTTCGGAATTGCGCGAATATGCCAGCGGTGACGATACGCGCTTGATTGATTGGAAGGCAACGGCACGGCGCAGTCGAGTGGTAGTGCGGGTGTTGGAGCCGGAGCAGGAGCAAACCTTAATCGTGCTGCTAGATCGGGGACGGTTGATGACGGCACAGGTGAAAGGCTTGGCGCGGTTTGATTGGGGATTGAATGCCACGTTATCTTTGGCGTTGGCAGGGTTGCAGCGAGGCGATCTCGTCGGGGTGGGCGTGTTCGATCGCCAGATCCACACCTGGATTCCACCAGAGCGGGGGCAAACCCAACTGCCAAAGCTACTAGAGCGGCTCAGCCCAATCCAGCCTGAATTGCTAGAACCCGATTATCTGGGAACTGTGAGCGCGATCGCCACCCGCCAAACGCGGCGCGCCCTCGTCGTGCTGATCACCGACGTGATCGACGAAATCGCCTCGGCGGAATTGCTAGCAGCGATGACCCGTCTAGCTCCGCGTCACTTACCCTTTTGCGTGACCCTGCGAGATCCCCTAGTTGATCTCAAAGCCCACAGCCCCACAGCAACTGTGCCCGATGCCTATGCCCGTGCTGTTGCCTTAGACTTATTGGCTCAACGACAACTCGCGCTGGCGAAGCTCAAGCAAAAAGGCGTGCTGATTTTGGATGCGCCCGCCGATCGCCTGAGTGAAGATCTGGTCGATCGCTACCTGCAACTCAAAGCCCGTAATCAACTTTAGAATGGTTCCTAAACGCCTCGCCTGTCTTTAGTTCAGACTCAGCTTGAATAAGCAGCTTTGTTTAGGGCACTCTGGTACGGTGGGAAAAAGCAGGGGCAATCAACCATGAATCAGGGTCAGAGTGCATCAAAATATAGACAACAATCCCGATGGCAGCGATGGATTCAAACGCTATTTGAAAATCCGGGCGATTCTGGTGCCGCGAGTTATGAGCAATGGCAGCAGCAATTTTTGCTGAAGCGCCTGCAAATTGCTATTGGGCTGTGGCTAATGTATCACCTCAGTTTTCTCCCGTTTGATCTATTCAGTGCGCTATTCGATCGCGATCGGTTCAACAACTTTTGGCTCACTGTTTCGGCGATTAGCTCGATTGGATTGCTGATTTGTTTAGCGCTTTTGCAAACCCGACTGGGACGGCGACATCTGGCATTGGTTTTTCTCGGCGTTGCCTGGAGCGTGCCCCTGACGTTTCACATTTTGCTCACCGTTCGCGGACAAATTGAAACCAACTACTACCTTTGGATGATGCCGTTTTTTGCTCAAGCTGCCGTCATTCCAGTCCGCTGGCGGCTGCATCTGGCTTCTCAACTAGGCATCATTCTGTATTACATGGGAGTAAATTTGGTTTTGGGTAACCGCATCACCGCAACCACTGGAACTACCGTTGATTTGCCTGAAGAAACCTACTTGACTCTGTTTTGGTTTTGTTTTGTTTGTAATCTATCGGTGTTTATGTATGAGCGGCTAGCACGAAACGTGTTCAAAGCGCGTCAAGTTCTGGTTGCCGAGCAAGCCAAATCGGAGCGACTGTTGCTTAATATCTTGCCTCACTCGATCGCCGAGCGGCTCAAACACCAATCTGATAGCATTGCCGACAATTTCACTGAAGTGACTGTACTATTTGCCGATATTGTCGGCTTCACCCAACTGTCTGCCCAAATGCCGCCCGAAAAATTGGTAAATCTGTTGAACCAGGTGTTTTCGTTGTTTGACCAACTTGCCGCTCGACATAACCTGGAAAAGATTAAAACGATTGGAGATGCCTATATGGTGGTGGCGGGTTTACCAGAAGCGAGAACCAATCATGCCGCCGCGATCGCCGACATGGCACTCGAAATGCAGCAGTCTCTGATGTTGTTAAATCACCAAATTGAACAAACCCTCAGCATTCGAGTTGGTATTCATACGGGACCCGTAGTGGCAGGCGTGATTGGCTTGAAAAAATTTGCCTACGATCTCTGGGGCGATACGGTAAACACCGCCAGCCGCATGGAGTCAAGCGGCATTCCCGGAGAAATTCAGGTGACCCAAGCAACCTATGACTGCCTCAAGCAAGACTATCGCTTTGAAGCACGCGGCACGATTTCTATTAGGGGAAAAGGCGACATGACGACTTACTTTCTCAAAGGGCGATCGCAGATTCCAGGTGTAGTATCGCTGGGTCAGCCTATTGAGAGGATTTAGGTTTCGGATGTCAGAGGCTATAGAAAGAATGGGGAATTGGAAATGAAAGGGGCGTGGGAGTATGGGCAGGAACGAGCCGAAGAAGACTGGCTGATTGGGCAGGAAAGCCGTGCATTTTTTGAGTTAACGAGTCAGACGATCGCAGAATTGAATCAAGAAAAAGCGCGATCGCCCCATCGCCCCATTATTTTTCTCGCCGAATCTGACCCAATTCACTTCCTAGCAAAATTCATTGCTGTCTGCGCCACAGACTGTCACCTCTTTCTCTGCAACCCTACTTGGATAGCCTCTGAATGGGCACAAGTCCTTGCCTTAGTCCAACCCACCCTCATCTATGAAAAAAGCACCCTTTCCTCTCGTTTGATCGCTCCATTAAACCTTGATACCCGATACCTGACACCCGGCACCCGATACCTCGCCTCGCCTCTGATTTGTATCCCCACAGGCGGCTCCTCCGGCACCATCCGCTTCGCCATGCACACTTGGGATACGCTCATAGCTTCGGTCGCAGGGTTTCAACACTACTTTGGCGTAGAGCAGATTCATTCCTGCTGTGTTTTGCCCCTGTATCACGTCAGTGGGTTGATGCAATTTGTGCGATCGCTTATTTCCGGTGGCAAGCTCGTTCTTATCCCTTATAAATCCCTAGAATTATCCCACCTGCCCTTTGATCCTGCTGATTTCTTTCTGTCTCTCGTCCCCACCCAACTCCAGCGCTTGCTGGATTCTCCCATCTTGCCTCACTTCAAAACCATTCTCCTCGGTGGTGCGCCTGCCGGGGCAGAGTTGTTAGAACAGGCTCGACGGCTGCATATCCCGCTTGCACCCACCTATGGCATGACGGAAACCGCATCGCAAGTGGCAACGCTGAAGCCAGCAGATTTTTTGCAAGGTATGACAGGCTGTGGTCAAGCATTGCCCCATGCTCAGATTACAGTTCATAGCATCACGACGGGGAAAGTGCTGGGTGCCAATCACACAGGCAGGGTGGCGATCGCCGCGAAATCGTTGGCGCTGGGCTACTATCCAAACCCCTTGAGCGATAGCACTTTTTCCACAGATGACCTCGGCTGGTTAGATGAGCGCGGCTACCTGCACATCGTCGGACGGCAGAGTGACAAAATCATCACGGGCGGCGAGAACGTGTTTCCGGCAGAGGTGGAAGCGGCGATTTTGGCAACGGGACTGGTGCAAGATGTGGGCGTGATTGGCGTGAGCGATCGCCAGTGGGGAGAAGCGATCGCCGCTGTCTATGTGCCAACTGCTGCCAACCTGACAGTACCAGCCCTAAAGTCTGCCTTAGAAAAACGCTTGAGCAAATTTAAGCTGCCAAAACACTGGATTGCCGTGGAACAACTGCCCCGCAACGCCCAGGGAAAACTTAATCGGCAAGAACTGCATCACCTAGTGCCGCCCACCGATCCAGCCATGTGATCAATAAAGCGGGTAACTCCTGCCGAGTGCGAGTTTGAGCATCAATACACACATGGCGAGTCAGCGCTTCGATCGCGGGTTTATCTGGTACGGGTTCCAAATAAATCTGATAGTGAATTTCAAAT
Source organism: Leptolyngbya sp. (assembly GCA_003249025.1). GTDB lineage: Bacteria > Cyanobacteriota > Cyanobacteriia > Leptolyngbyales > Leptolyngbyaceae > ULC077BIN1. The sequence goes on from QBMH01000124.1 coordinate 4,612, forward strand.
TCGCTAGGGCGGATCTGATGGGGCGTAAGGTGAATTTCGAGACGATCGCCTACTGTGATCGGGCGCAAAAAATCTATGCTGGCATGAATAACCGGAACTGCGGCAGGCACTCCCCTAAAAAACGCCTTCAGGTCAATTCCTGCCGCTTGCAACGACGCTTCATAGGCTTCGTGCGCGATCGCCAAGCCATTGGCAAAATACACTACCCCCGCCCCATCGGTATCTTGAAACCGCACCGTCCGATGGTAAATAAACATCCCTCTTGCCTCTCACCTCTTGCCTCTCACCTCTTGCCTCTCACCTCCTTTAAAAACTAACCTTCCAAAGCTGAAAGATCTCTCCAGGCAAAGTTTTGACCAGCTTACCTCCCGCATCTTGAACGAGCTTTTTCCAGTTTTCCAATGGTTCAAGAAAAACCTCGCTGCCCAAATATGTTTCTAAAATTGCCCAGTTTTCTGCCAATAGCATCTCAGGATCGACCACATCGAACACAAAGGAACTGCCTGGTTTCAAAACCCGTTTGGCTTCAGACAGTACTTCACCCCAATACGCTGGCGGGTAGTAGGCGCTGACTCCCGTGGCGATCGCCAGGTCAAATTGGTTCGCTTCGTAGGGCATTTGATGGGCGGTTGCGAGTTCAACTCCTTTGAACAGTTTAGAGTTCAGTTGAGGTCCGCGCGCATTCAGGACATCTCGCGCCACAGTGCTGACTTCCAGCCCATAGAAAACCGCATCCCACTCGCGCCAAGGATAAATCAAAAAGCTAACGCCACAGCCAATATCCAGGCAGCGCTGATTTTTTTTGGGTTTAGCCAGTTGCCAAAAAGGAGAGGTGAGTTTGCTTTGTAGCAAGCCAGAGAGCCGCTCTTGATAGATCGGCATTGCCTTCACTTCATCGGGCAAATCAACCGCCGTGCCTTGATATTCCTGGTTAAAGCGAAACGCGATCGCAGCAATATGGCTTTCCCAATCGATCGGGCGATCGCGCAACACTTCAAACCCATCGCTGAAATCTGCTTGAGATGCAAGACGCTTGTTTTTGTTAGACATCCAATCCCTTATCCTTTCAAGGCTTTATTAAAGTTTTGGCGGTAAGGTTTATTGAAAATTAAAACGGGCCACAGAGGCGCTAAATACCAGCGACCCTGGCTAAAGTTTGTCCGATCAAAGCCTGTCCAAAACTTCCAAATTCCACCCACGTAGACAATGGACGCAAGAATACCGATGATTCCCATAACTAAACAAGCCCTCTAAATTTCTAATTGTACTGACTACTCTGTTTTATCCTACTTGCAGAAATCAAGATGTCCAGCAGCAATGATGTAACAAGGTTTTACGATGTTCCGGTTTAGGTAGCATTCCTTTCGTCCGGAGGATACCTTGAAGGCATACCGCTACAAAACTATAGAAAACTCTACCCTTCAAGAGTTAAAACTTTTTCATTTAAAACAATACTAATCGAGGGCGTATGCGAGCAGTTTTGATGGCAGGCGGATCGGGAACTCGATTAAGACCGTTGACTTGCGACCTTCCTAAGCCGATGGTTCCGATTCTCAACCGTCCGATCGCGGAACACATCATTAATTTGCTGAAGCGCCATGGCATTCATGAAATTATCACCACGCTCCACTATTTGCCCGATGTCATGCGGGATTATTTCCAGGATGGTAGCGACTTTGGCGTGCAGATGACCTATGCCGTTGAGGAAGATCAGCCCTTGGGGACGGCAGGTTGTGTTAAAAATATTGCTGCGCTATTGGATGACACGTTTTTGGTGATCAGTGGCGACAGCATTACGGATTTTGACCTAAAAGACGCGATCGCCTTTCACAAGGCACACCGCTCCAAAGCCACTCTGATTCTGACCCGCGTTCCCAATCCGTTGGAATTTGGCGTTGTCATCACCGACGAAAACTACCGCATTTGTCGCTTCCTAGAAAAACCGTCTAGCAGCGAAATCTTTTCCGATACAGTCAATACGGGCATTTACATCTTGGAACCAGAGGTGCTGAACTATCTGCCAGAAAATCAGGAAAGTGATTTTTCCAAAGATCTATTTCCGCTGATGCTGGCAGAAGGGGAACCGATGTTTGGCTATATTGCCGATGGGTATTGGTGCGATGTCGGTCATTTGGATGCCTATCGCGAAGCCCAATACGACGGCTTATTTCGCAAAGTCAAGCTCGATTTTGCCTACGACGAGCGGATGCCCGGTATTTGGATTGGACAAAATACTTACCTCGACCCGACCGCGCAGATCGAAGCGCCCGCGATGATTGGTAGCAATTGCCGGATTGGAGCACGAGTCTTGATTGAGGGCGGTACGGTAATTGGCGATAACGTGACGGTGGGGATAGAGGCAAACCTGAAGCGCCCAATTGTGTGGAATGGGGCGATCATCGGAGAAGAAGCTCACTTACGAGCCTGTGTGATTGCGCGAGGCACACGAGTTGATCGCCGTTCCCATGTGCTGGAGGGTGCTGTTGTGGGTTCACTTTCCTCCATTGGCGAAGAAGCGCAGGTTAGCCCTGGTGTGCGGGTATGGCCCAGCAAAAAGGTGGAACCGGGTGCCATTCTCAACATCAACCTGATTTGGGGGCAGGCTGCCTATCGCAATTTGTTTGGGCAGCGGGGGGTATCTGGACTGGCAAATATTGATATCACACCGGAGTTTGCCGTCAAACTGGGGTCGGCCTATGGTTCCACGCTCAAATCGGGTTCCCATGTCGCCGTTTCCCGCGATCAGCGGACGATTTCCCGGATGGTGTCGCGATCGCTAATTGCGGGGCTGATGTCGGTTGGGGTGAATATCCAAAATCTGGAAGCCACGGCAATTCCAGTGGCGCGATCGATTGTGCCGACAATCGCGATCGCCGGTGGGATTCATGTCCGCGTCCATCCTGATCGCCCCGACCACATCTTGATTGAGTTTTTTGATCACAAAGGCATCAATATTTCCAAAGCCCGTGAAAAGAAAATTGAAGGCGCTTATTTTAAAGAAGATTTTCGTCGCGCTCAAATGCACGAAATTGGCAACGTCGCCTATGCTAACCAAATGCTGGATATCTACAGCATCAGTTTTGAGCGCCATCTCAACGTAGAAGCGATTCGCCACAGCAGTTCTAAAGTAGTAATTGATTACGTCTACGCCGTATCGGGAGCTGTGCTACCCCAAATTCTCGCCAAATTTGGCTGCGATGCCGTAGTGCTGAATGCCAGCCTGAGTCAAACGGCACCCACCAACTCCAATCGCGAAACCTTACTGAGTCAATTGGGACATGTGGTGGAAGCGCTGAAGGCAAACTTCGGGGTGCAGGTTTATGCCAATGGCGAACAACTGATTTTGGTGGATGAGACTGGCAGCACCATTCGCGGGGAAATGCTGACAGCACTGATGGTAGAAATGATGCTAACTCAAACTCCCAGAGGTACGATTGTGGTGCCCGTCAATGCCTCCAGTGCCGTGGAACATATTGCCCGTCGCCATGATGGGCGGGTGATTCGCACGAAGGCAAACCCAACCGCTCTAATGGAAACCTGCCAAACGAGCGCTAATGTGGTTTTGGGCGGCAGCGGCGAGATGGGGTTCATCTTTCCTCACCTGCATCCCGGCTTTGATGCCATGTTTTGTATTGCCAAGATCATTGAACTGTTGACCATTCAAGAGCGATCGCTGGGACAAATTCGGGCAGAGCTTCCTCGGATTAGCCATAAAACCCACGTCGTGCGCTGCCCTTGGTCAACCAAAGGCTCTCTTATGCGACACCTCGTTGAAACTCATCCAGTAGACTCTTTAGAACTGGTGGATGGCGTGAAAATCTTTGATCATCGATCCGATGGCTGGGTGCTGATTTTGCCTGATGCTGGAGAGCCGTTAGTCCATATCTTTGCCAACAGCCCCGATCGCAACTGGGTAGACGAAACCCTGCGAGACTACCGCATCCGCGTGCAAGAATTCGTCGATCAAGAACATGAATCAGAAGAAGAAGTCTATGCCGAAAGCACCTATTCGTACTAGAGGAGCAACAGAAGATAGATAAATAGTTTATCAAGACTTACTTTATCCGGTTTTCGGTTCAAACATCGTGAAATCAGTAAATAGTGGGTACTTTGAGATAGTACTGACAGTCATGCTGAGATCACATTGAAGGCACCACAGCCTCTTTTTCTCAATAAAAATTATGCATTTTCCATGAGCACAGCATCTGGACGTTTTGCTATGCAAATTATTTCGGATTGCTAATCTCAAGAACCAGAATGAATCCACCTACAGAGACCAGAAGCATGAATGAATCTCTCGATCTCGCCAAAGTTTCTGAACACAATCGTCTTGCATTTTACGGTGCGCTTTTTGCGATCGCTTTTGCGGATGATTCCATTGACAAAGAAGAAGTCGAACTGATTTTCGGAATCATGGAACTAGATGGAATGTCTGATATTGGCAAGCGCAAGGTGCAGTCCTACATCATCGAACCTCCATCGCTGTATGCATGTTTGAAATCCTTGGAATATGCAGATGAGCAATTGCGCTACGCTCTTATGGTCAATTTAGTAGATACTGTCTGGGCAAATGACGAACTAGACTCGAATGAAGAAGAGGCTATTCAACTGGCTAAACAACAGTTAAAAGTGACAGAGGAACAATTAACCGCAATTAAAGCATTCATTCAAAAGATTAGAGAAATTCGCGATCGCGGCTTAGACGACAACTATGCCGCTGATGCTATAAAAACAGCAGCAGCAAGTCTTTCTGCTGTAGGAGTGCCTGTTGCTGCTGTTTGGTTGTCTGGCTCAGTTATTGGACTGAGTGCAGCAGGAATCACATCTGGATTAGCTGGGCTTGGGGCACTAATCGGTATTGGAGGTATGATTCCTGGAATTGGAGTTGCTATTCTCTTGGGTACGGGTATTTTTATGGGTATTAATACCTTGCTTGATACAGGAGATAAATCAAAGAAGTCGCAGTTACAAGCTGAGAAAGAACGCAAAGCTCAACTGGTGATTAAAAATATGCAGGGAGCCATTGATCAGTTAGTAGAACAAATTATCCGTCTTCAGGAAAAAACTACCACTCTTGAAGTGGGCGCTGCCAGTGCAGAAGCCAATCGAGAAGCAATTAAGATTTTGACGGAAAGGTTGAGGTTCATGCAACAGTCAGTTGCAAAGCGAAAACAAGCCTCTGGAGCCGTTTAAGATGCTTTCCGACCAATTTATTGCTGAACTTGGCATCGCTTTACAAGCACAAAATCACGTTCTGAAAAACCTCGACTTAGCAGTTTCCGAAATAGATGCCAAACTAACCGAAGCTGAGCAAAAGCTGTCTGATGTTGATGAAACAACCAATCAACTTCGAGATCTTGAAAGTCTTATGGAGGCGCTAGAAGCGTCTCAAGAGTGGATCGAAACAGAAGATTTTGGTGATTTTGATCCAAACCAGATTTTAAGACTGTATGAAAATCGCCAGCAATCTGTTTTTCGAGAACTCACCAAAATCGGCTTCAAAGATTGGGACAGTTTCGTAAGGCAATGCCAAACCTACGCGCTGTCTCAAGGAGTCGATTCGTTAGCTCCCTACGAAGGGTTTTTAACGGAAGCAGATCTCAAAAAGATTCAGAGTGAATCCTATGATGCTCAATACCAATGGGATGCCTGCGACTATTCTTTTGTTGGAGCAAGCGGGATTCTGGCGTTGCTAACAGATGTTCTCCTTGTTCAAATTCCCAAAAATCCTACTGTAATAGGGAATGGAAAATGGCTTGATCAATTGAATCTTACTGCTCGATTGAAAGACTTTAACACCACAGCAAAAGCTGGTCAGACTGATTGGTTCTCTCAATGGGCGAGAAGTCTTGAGAAAGCGTGCAATGTGCCCTACGATAACCAAAATTTAATTTCAGGAATGTCTAAAGGTGGACATCGTATTCAATCCATGGGGCATGACCCAGTTTTAGGATTTGTTTTCGGTATTCTAGATATCATGCGAGGAACCATTACTGGCTTTTCGTATGACAAGCTTAGTGGAACACATTCTTGGACATGTGTTGCAAATCCTGAATACCAATCTATCAAATTAATTGAAGCAATTCTTTGCCATATTGGACACCTGATTTCTGATGTGGCTACACCAATGGGTCTACCAGCACCATTCATGACTCTGCTTCAAGGAATCAATATTGGTAGCTTCAATATTGGTAGTACTGGTGATAAAAGGCGAACCGTTGGAGAACTTGCGCGGTGGATGTACCTCAATGGCTATGACTTTCGGCATTTTCTGGTTTCTGGAATTACCCCGGCAGTGATCGAAATTGTTCTTCGTGCTTACATCATGCTCCGGCATTATTCTGAACATGGAGAAACAAAGTTTGATCTAGCCTCTCATCCAAAGTATCGATCAATGCTACTGGCGGCTCACTCTATGGCAACTGTTGGAAATGCTGGCAAGATAATATTGATGCAGGGCAATCCCCTTGCAATTAACTCCGCAGAGTGGATGGCTTTTGTTCGCTATCTGGTTCCTAGTATCAAATATTGGGTGTTTGATCAGCGCCAATTACGTCTAGAACATCTGGAACAAATCAACGCTACTGGCTGGAATGACCTATTGCAAGGTAGTGATCAATTAATGGCAACGCTAACAGAAGTTGACTTTCCAACAATTCCTTTGGGCACAACTTAAGCTATCAGTGTAATCAAAAGAGATTTTTAGTGTTTTTAATCCAGGACTTATGAAATTTAACGTGACGTTGGATCGGGATGAGGACGGGGTTTGGATTGTGGAATGTCCAAGCATTCCTGGTTGTGTCAGCCAAGGGCAAACCAAAGACGAAGCAGTTGAAAATATTAAAGATGCGATCGCGGCTTGCTTGTCCGTCCATACGGAGCGGGGTTTGCCGCTCACCCTTGAAACTTATTAAGTATTGGATGTAACAACCTGTTGAGTCTGGTTGGGCGATCGCCGCTATTCCCTACAATGGGTTCAGACCTTGTTTAGAACCCGCAATTGATTATGGTTAAGACCGTTGGGGATATAATGACCCGTGATCCGATTACAGCGACCCGCGATACTGCGCTGATCGAGGTCATCAAAATATTGGCAGAAAAGCGCATTAGCGGTCTGCCTGTAGTGGATGAAGCTGGCAAACTGGTTGGCATAATTTCTGAAACAGATTTAATGTGGCGAGAAACAGGAGCCACCATGCCGCCCTACATCACGTTTTTAGACAGCGTGATCTATCTCGAAAACCCTGCCCAATACGAACGGGAAGTGCATAAAGCGCTGGGTGAAACCGTGGGAGAAGCCATGACCGATGAGCATCTCGTGACGATCGCCGCCGATCAACCCCTGCGAAATGCCGCCCAGTTAATGCACGATCGCAAAGTTCATCGTTTACCTGTAGTAGATGCCAGCGATCGCGTCATCGGCATCCTGACTCGCGGCGACATCATCCGCTCCATGGCGGCAGATCAAGGATAGGAAGTTGGGATTCACTTTTTTGTTTAAAAACTACTATTTATTAACCAACAGCTTTTTATGGATATTACTCCTGATTCAGTTAAAACACTTTTAAATTCGGCTGATCTGGGCGATCGCCTCAGAGCCGTCAACCAAATGCGAACGCTCGATCCAAGCATTAGTTTCGGCATGATTTTGCAAGCGGTGGATGATGTGAATCCTAGGGTGCGCTATGCCGCTGTTAGCCAGCTATCGTCTTTGGGTGGTCAAGGTCGGGCGAAAACGTTGGAAACTTTGCGCGATCGCCTGCAAGATACCGAACCCGATGTGCAAGCTGCGGCGGCTGATTCCATTGGCGCACTCAAGCTTACTGAGGCATTTGAAGATTTACGATTTCTGTATAATACCAGCCCGGAATGGTTGGTTAAATTTAGCATTGTGGCAGCATTAGGAGAATTGGGCGATCCCCGTGGCTTTGAACTATTAGAAGACGCGATCGTCTCCTCCAACGAATTAATGCAAATGGCGGCGATCGGTTCCTTTGGCGAACTTGGCGATACCCGTGCTGTGCCGCTCCTGGTCGGTCATGCGGCAAACCCCGATTGGCAAGTCCGCTACCGCATCGCTCAAGCTCTCGGTCGCTTGGCAACTCCCGAAGCCAAAATCATTTTGGAAACCTTAGCCCAAGACCCCGTTGACCAAGTTGCCGAAGAAGCTAAATCTGGCTTAGGTTGAGTTCGGCGCATCGTTAGACTAATCGGCTCTGGTATTGTCTATTCTGGAAGGAGTGTGAAAAAGCAGGTTCATCTATAAAAAAGGTTTGGCATGAATTCCCTCATTGGTAAAACCTTACAGAGCGGAAAATATACCTTAGATCATCTGTTGGGTGAAGGCGGCTTTGGTATTACCTTTCGGGCAACTCATCACTATCTTCAGCAAACGGTGGTGATTAAAACTTTGAATGCGCTGAATCAGGGCAATCTGGAGTTTACTCAGGTGCAGCAGCAATTTCAAGACGAAGGGCGTAGACTGGCGCTGTGTAGCCATCCTAATATTGTGCGAGTCAGCGATTTCTTTGTAGAAGACGGGATGCCTTACATTGTCATGGATTATATTCCAGGGCACACCTTAGAAGAAGTGGTGTTTCCCGATCGCCCCTTGCCCGAAGCCACAGCGCTACACTACATCCGCCAAGTTGCGGCAGCGTTGCAGGTGGTTCATACCAACGGGTTACTGCATCGGGATGTGAAACCCCAAAACATCATGCTGCGTCAGGGCACCCAAGATGTTGTGCTGATTGATTTTGGCATTTCTAGAGAGTTTACGATGGGTGCAACCCAAGCTCACACCAGCATTACTTCGGCGGGCTATGCGCCAATTGAGCAGTATATATCACAGGCAAAACGCACGCCCGCCACGGATATTTACGGGTTGGCAGCAACTCTATACGCCCTGTTGACGGCTCATGCACCGATCGCGGCAATTCTGCGAGATCGCCAACCGATGCCGTCTCCCCGTGATTTAGTTCCCCAGATTACGCCAGCGACTAATCAAGCTGTGGTGCGCGGTATGGCGATCGAGGCTCACTATCGTCCCCAAACGATCGCAGAATGGTTGAATTTGCTGTCGAGTGCATCCCTCCCGTCTTTACCGCCTGTCATTCCCATTGCCAATCCCATTGCCAATCCCATTGCCAATCCCACTGGCAATCCCATTTCCCAGATGGCGACTCAAGCCTACAGTCCAGCAAATCTCCCTTCCCCTACGATCGCGCCTGCCTCACCCAAACCTCAGCGATCGCGCCAAGGAACCTGGCTGTTTGTGGGCGTTGCCATGCTTGCCAGCGCTACTGCCGCCGCATTCGGAGCAATTTGGCACAACGCGCGATCGCCTCAGGTGACTCAGCAGCCTGCGATCTCAACTCCTGAAACTGTACCTCCAACTCCTAGCACCCCATCCCCCACGCCAACACCCGTTGCTCCAACCCCGACTCCTCCGCCACAATCTCCTGACCCAATTCCCTCGTCTCCATCGCCGCAACCCTCCAGCACCAATAACAGCGGCAGTAACAGCGCTCCTGTACCCGGTTTTCCACCAGGAGTTGCAGAGCAAACGATTATTACTAAGCTGGGCGAACCTTCAAAATCAGGCACCGGATACTGGAAAAACACTCGCTCCGCCCAATATGATCTGGTTCCCGATCAAGTGACGGTGGCTTACCTATACGACAAAGACACGGCTAAGGCTCGGCAAACTGAAGCCTCCTTTGCCCAATCCATCGATCGCGCCGTCATGGTAGAAACGCTCAACGGCATGTTAGATGGCAGCCTCACCGCCCCGATCGAAGAAGGATTCAATCGAGTGTGGAAGCGGAATGCCAATCAATACACTTTTTCCACCGCAACCCTCAAAGGCACCATTGAACGCAACGATCTCGATCGCATCTACATCGCCATCTGGGAAGCCGATCTACACTGATATGGGTAAAATTTGAGACTATTTTATTAGTAGGTAAGCTGATGTGCATTCAAGTTGCATAAAATCGGGCTTGAAACCCACACAGCGAGGGGATCGGCTTGGAAAAATAAATGACGATTAGCTTATTAGTTCGGACTTACGCAGAAGAGATCCCAAATCCCTTATTTTCTCAGTACGTGATCGCAACCGGAGACGGCGGTTTCGCTTACGATCTATTGTCGATCTTAACGGGTGACAAGGCAACTCAAAGCTATAGGGGACAAAGCTTTGAGAAAATGGAAAGGACAAAAAATAGGGAGCCTGAGAGCGGCTCCCCCAAAATTATGTTCCCACCATTTTACCAAACAACCCTGCGTGCTCATCTGA
>QBMH01000125.1 GCA_003249025.1 Leptolyngbya sp.
TGTTAGCAGAGCATCAGGATGAGGCATTTATTCGACTCAAAGCGTTACTCGAACCTTTGGCATTATGCAGTTTTACACAGATGGTTGGGGAGCTTATGAAAGACATCTCGACCCAAGTCTGCACACGGTGGGTAAACGCAATACTCAGAAGATTGAACGCAAGCATTTAACCTTACGGACTCGCATTAAACGACTGGCTCGCAAAACCATTTGCTTTTCCAAGTCAGTGCTGATGCATGATGTGGTCATTGGGTTGTTTATTAATCGCTATGAGTTCGGCTTATCTATTTAGGGCAAAACAACAAGTTTATAACATTACCCATCCGTGGCTCCCGCCATCGCATACACGTCGCCATCTCGATACTCGTGTTTGTCAAGACTTTGTGCTTCCTGTTTAAGATACTCATCGGGCGTTAGATGGGCAAAATCAGGGCTGGCAATCATGGGGTTCTCTTAAACGGTGACTCCTTTTCCATTTTATGGGCTATCGAGTTTAGCAAACGAGCGATCGCAGTGCACAAAATTCTTCACGGAGAGGAAACTTATTCGCTACTGTATGACCCTGCATAGTCTATGCCTATTAGTGTTTAGCAAAAGGTTTACCGCTAGCCGGAGTTGTATTGGTAAAATCACAAAGCTTCTACAGGACAATTGATTGAAGAGATTTTAATCTGGCAGAATTTGAAGAGGACAGTGTGAAGTACATTTGATATGTGCCCTTGTGAGATGAAATGGAAGCGTTAACGACTGATGTTTTGGTGGTAGGTGGAGGAACGGGGGGAACGGCGGCAGCCATCCAGGCGGCGCGACGAGGAGCAAATGTCATTCTTGTGAGTGAGTTTGTGTGGCTAGGGGGAATGCTGACTGGCGCAGGCGTAACAGCACCGGATGGAAATGAATTGGAAGCGTGGCAAACGGGCATTTGGGGAGCTTTTTTGCGAGAACTGGAGCGACGACAACCGGAAGGATTGAATCATGGCTGGGTCAGCTTTTTCACTTATGATCCGCAACTAGGCGCTGAGATTTTTGCCGATTGGGTGGCGGAGTTGCCAAATTTAAAATGGATTGCAGGACAGGTGCCTCAGTCAGTTTTGCGCCAAGGAAATCAGATAACAGGAGTCAGATTTGGGGATTATACGATTCAGGCAAGGATGCTGCTGGATGGTACGGAACTGGGGGATCTGCTGGCGCTGGGAGACATTCCCCATCGCTGGGGCTGGGAGTTGCAGGCAGAATTTGGAGAACCCAGTGCGCCCGTCAAACCTAATGCCTTGACTCAAAACTATCCCGTACAGGCTCCCACTTGGGTGATGGTCATGCAGGATGTGGGCGAGGGCAATGAGGCGGCTGTGATTCCAGCGCCACCTAACTATAATCCTGAGTTATTTCACGGCGCATGGGAAGATTACGGCGGCGAAAAGTTTTTGAACTATGGACGGCTTCCGGGCGATCGCTTCATGATCAATTGGCCTATTCACGGCAATGATTATGGTGAAGGGATTCAGCGGTTAATTGGATCAGAGTCAGAAAAACAGCGATTTTTGCAAGAAGCCCGTTGGCATTCCCAAGGTTTTGCCCACTTCATTCAAACCCACTTAGGACGACGTTATGGGCTAGCTGAAACCATTTTTCCTTACACATCTCATGCTCTAAGTGGCGGAGCTTATGCCCTACATCCCTATTATCGAGAAAGCCGCCGATTGAAGGGACTGACAACGGTGCGGGAGCAAGATCTGTTACCGAGCACCAAAGGATGTGTAGCAGGATTACCTATTGTGGTCACGGTTCAAGGATGTGAACAGGCGGACAATGAATGTGATGCGATCGCGATCGGCAACTATGCCAACGACCACCACTATCCGGGTGGCGACATTAAGCTTGCGCCCAAATCAATCCAGTGGGGTGGACGTTGGACGGGAACCCCGTTTACGATTCCCTATCGAGCTTTGATTCCCGCAACAGTCGATGGCTTTCTCGCCTGTGAAAAAAACATTTCAGTCTCACACATGGCAAATGGAGCAACTCGGTTACAGCCCTGCGTGTTGGGGATCGGACAAGCGGCAGGGATGGCAGCAGCGCTCTGCATCGAACAAAACTGTCAGCCAAGAGATTTGCCAGTGAGATCGCTCCAAGAAGCGTTATTAAGTGACGCGATCGCGCCAACTGCCGTGATTCCATTATTCAACCTGCCAATGAACCATCCAGCGTGGTTTCATTGGCAGCGGTTTTATTTAAACCAACCCGATGCTTATCCAGGATCAGGATATGCTCCACTACAGCTAGAGTCTAATCAAAAGCTTGTTGAGCGCAGTTTGACCCCAACTCAATTGGAAGTATCAGGTATTTTTAAACGGTTAAGCCAACAACAATACGAACTTTTTATCACTGCACCCCTAAGCCTAATCAGCCGCACAGTGAGTCTAGTGACGCTCAAGGGTGACATCGATCATCTGTTTAAATGCTTAAAGGCAGAACAGCCTATTGTGGTTGTAGGACATATCAATCATGCCGGAAACTGGTTTTTGGTAGATCACTGCCCCATCTTTCAAAATGAATTGGCAAGCCACCAAGGATATTGATAGTCGAACGGTGCCAGGGCATTGATTCGTTCAAAGAACGGAGACTTTTAAACTTTTAGTAGGCGGTTCTGCTAATTCATCGTAAACCGTTAACTTTGTAGGCTTGCACCGTTTGATCGAAACCGCAAAGCCTTGAGCGCCTTCAAACTGCAAATCTTCTACATACCCTGGCTTCTCATTCTCTGCCTGTTGGCGATTCAGAAAAGGACCGAAATAATAAGTACAGCGAGGAGAATCTGTTTTAACCTTCACCCACCAGGCAAAGCCAAAAAAATCGATCAGTCTTACTAGAGATTCCTGCATTATTATCTCGCTATTTTTCCAGGGAAGTTTTACAACGCTTGGTCGCTTCAAATAATCTGGGTTATTTCGTCAGCTATGATTTGTTATACTCTGTAACCTCGCTTCTTTTCAACCCCATTGGGTGAGATCTATCCAAGTGCAATGTTTTGAAGTGGCGCTGGCGGTAAACTTCATACAATGCCATTCCTGTCGCAACCGATGCATTCAGACTCGGCGTATTTCCTGTTAAGGCGATCGAAACTAACCGATCGCACCCCCGTTGGATCAGCATACTCAAGCCTTCCCCTTCGGCTCCAATTACCAAAGCGATCGCTCCAGTAAATTCAACCGTATGAATTGGCTCGCTCGCTTCTAATTCAAGTCCATACATCCAGAATCCGGCTGCTTTCAACTCTTCTAATGCGCGATTTAAGTTGACAACTCTTGCTACCGGAAAAGTTTCTAGCGCTCCTGCTGCGACCTTGGCAACGGTTGCAGTGATTCCCGCTGCTCTTCGTTGGGGAATGATTAAGCCTTGCGCCCCCATCGCTTCCGCTGAACGAATAATCGCACCCAAGTTATGAGGATCAGTAATACCATCCGCAACAACTAATACAGGTTGGTCAACCTTCGCTTTAGCCTGCTCAATCAAGGCGGCTAGTTCAACATACTCATAGGGTGCAGCTTGCGCCACAACGCCTTGATGATTAGCGCCCTGAGTCATTTGATCTAATCGACGGGGATCAACCTCATCAATCACCGCACCGTTGGTTTTTGCCTGCTGCAACAAGGTATGAAACCGATGATCGTAGCGTAAGCGAGGAATGATCCAGATACGATTTAGGCTACGTTCAGCTTGCATGGCTGCCAAAACTGGATGACGACCATAAATCAACTCAGCGGAGTCTTCTTGAGGCGCAGTGGACGAATCACTATGGGCTTCTGAGAACTCACGTCTATCACGAGGAATAAAAGTTTCTGCCCGCGATCGCTTGGGATCTCTAGTTCGCGCAGGATGGACAAAGGCTCCTGAACGGGTTCCTTGAAACTCGCCAGAAGCAGATTCTACAGAGCTTGACCGGGTATCTCTAAAGTCTCTGGATGCCTGCTTCGGTCTGGGTGTATAGCTTTCAGACCGCGATCCTCTCGCATCTCTAGAAGTCCGCTCAGGTCTAGAGGTGTACCCTTCCGACCGTGATCCCCTACTATCTTTGGAGGCGCGTTCAGGTCTAGAGGTATAGTCTGAGCGTGATCCCTTACTATCTTTAGATGCGCGCTTAGGTCTAGGAACATTACTGTCTGACCAAGATGCTTTAACTTCCCCAGAGGCGCGTTCAGGTCTAGAAGTATAGTCTGAGGGTGATCTTCTGCGATCGTGGGCAGCCCGCTCTGGCTTGGAAATTTTAGGAGAGGGAGGAGATTGGGCATCACTCCCTATTTGGGAAACTGGGCGAGGTCTGCCTGTGACGATCCGCTTTTTATACCCCTTTCCGTCTCTCGATGGCAGGGCAGCATCTCCGCGTGCAGGGCGATCGCGATCGCGTCTTGCACCTTGGGGTTTAGGTGATCCTACACCAGCAGAATCAGTACGGACACGATGCGGGGTATCAGACTTGTGCTTTTTATCAGTCTTTCTATCAGTCATGGCTGGTTAAAAATTTAAAATAAGGGCTAGAAATTCAATGATTCATCCAAAAATCTAAGGGGTTTTGCCCTTGAGATTTTGTCCTTGAACTAAAGACTACCTTTGGGATAGTACTGGGATCGCTAATTAGCAGATATTAGTTGATTCAATTTTCAAATAGTCTAATAATTCCATGAGTCGGTGCAGATCAGAGAGATAAAGATAGCCGATTAGCGTCTCCAAACTCGTTGCCCGCTGGTAAGTGTCTGGGTCAATCCGTTTAGGACGACTAGCGGCTGCATTCCGTCCACGCTTTAAGAGATCTAATTCTGTAGAGGTCAGGAAAGGGAGCAACTGATTTAAGTGGTGTGCCTGAGTTTCAGCTCGAACTTGTGACACAACCTGTTGATGATAAGCTTGGATGCGCTTAGAGGGGATTAGATAGTAGCGACGAATATAAAGCTCATAAACAGCGTCTCCTAAATACGCTAGCGCTCCTGGAGACAGTTGTTGAAGCTCAGTGGATGATAACGTCTGACAAAACATGGCTTGAGCGATCGCTCTTTCATCTAAATTAGTTTTAGTTTCTGAGGGATCACTGACTTGCGTCATCTCCGGTTCTATCTGCGTCAACTTGCCGCCAGCATTTTAATAAACTACTCCATCTTAATCGAGAATCCTTTAAAGCGGAAATCTCACCAATCCCTATCAATAGACCATTAATTTGTCACAACTCTCCATAAGCGTTGCTGGACTTAGAGCTAACTTGCAAGAAGTATAGGCATCTTACGAACCACCGCCCCGCTAACCTATCCTACTAAGTAGCAATATCTCTTAACCGCTATATCGTTCTTCTGCCCAAGGCTCGCCCCGTTGATGGTAACCATTGCGTTCCCAAAAACCTAACTCCGCTTGGGGGAGAAACTCCAATCCGTTGAGCCACTTGGCACTTTTCCAGGCATAGAGATGAGGAACCACTAGACGCAATGGTCCACCGTGCTCGGCTGGAAGTGGCTCACCAAAAAGAGTGTGAGCAAAAAAGTTTTCTTCTCGCAAAAAGTCATCTATGGAAATGTTTGTTGTGTAGTCTCCATAGCAATGTTCCATAATATGAACCGCTTTGGGGTCTACCTCAACCTGTTTCATGAAATCTACCACTTTTACACCTCGCCACTGAACATCCAGCTTCGACCAGGTAGTCACGCAGTGGAAATCAGCAGTAAAGTCGCTTTGAGGCATTGCCATCAGGTCATCCCAGGTGAAAACAACCCTTTGAGCCAATCCCCAGATTCTCAGCGTCCAATCTTTAACGTCTATATGAGGAGTGTCTCCATAGGTTAAAACTGGAAAACCCTTCGCTAAGTGTTGCCCTGGTGGAACTCGATTTTGTAAGGAGGAATCTGGTTTTTGGAAGAACTTTCCTAGCATTGCTTAGTCCCCATCGCATTACCTAATTCTAGGAGCGCTAGAAATCATGTCCTGTATCTTTTGAACCATGTCGATGGTTTTTAGATTCTTCTAAAGGTTTTTGTAGAAGCGATCGCCGATTCCAGACCGCAACTCAGCATCTCAAAATGCACTCTAGTCTTCTTCCTCTTCTTCTTCCGCTTGTGGATAGATAAAGCCTTCAGCCCGTCCAGTCAAAATCGACTTGCCAAGAGATAGGGCACGTTGTGCCTGCAATCTCGCTTTGCCTTTCCAGGTTGCCCGTCGCTTATCACGCTTGGACTTAGATGTTTTCTTTTTCGGTTGAGCCATAACAAACAGAATAATTTTTCACAACCTTCCTATTCTACCCTTTGATGAAACTATGCAGAATTATAAATATGCAGAATTATGAAATGTCTTCACTACCCGAATCTTAAGGGAAGCCACTTATGATATAAACTACATAAACCCTATCAAAAAACTGGGCTTTAGTAGAATATTAGTCAAGAGTCGCGAAAGTTAGAGCAAATCACGGTCATATCTGCATGAGACTGATCCGTGACACCTGATTCCTATTACCTGCTACCCGTCGGTTGTTTTTTTCCAGTTACTTACTCTGAATTGAGGTTGCATTCCGTGGGCATTATTGTTGAGGACGTATCCAAGCAGTTTGGTAGTTTTCAGGCTGTTAGCCAAGTCAGTCTTGAAATTAAAAGCGGCACCCTGATTGCCTTGTTGGGTCCTTCCGGTTCGGGAAAGTCTACGCTGCTGCGGCTGATTTCAGGGTTAGACACTCCTGATAGCGGCAAGATCTGGCTGACGGGTGAAGATGCGACCCATCAAAGTGTGCAGGATCGCAATATTGGGTTTGTGTTTCAGCATTATGCGTTGTTTAAACATCTCACAGTACGGAAAAACATCGCATTTGCGTTGGAATTACGAAAAACTCCGCCTAAGCAAGTGAAGGTACGGGTGGATGAATTGTTAGAACTCATACAGTTGCACGGATTGGGCGATCGCTATCCATCTCAATTGTCGGGTGGGCAACGGCAGCGAGTCGCGCTGGCTAGAGCATTGGCTGTTGAACCGAAGGTGTTGTTGCTGGATGAACCCTTTGGAGCGCTCGATGCCAAAGTGCGAAAAGACTTGCGCGTATGGCTGCGACGCTTACATGATGAAGTGCATGTCACCACTGTGTTTGTGACCCACGACCAGGAAGAAGCGATGGAAGTGGCAGATGAAATTGTGATCATGAATAAGGGCAAGGTGGAGCAGGTAGGATCTCCAGCACAAATTTATGACCATCCCGCGAGTGCCTTTGTCATGAGCTTTATTGGTCCAGTGAATGTGTTGCCGAGTACCTCTCGGATCTTTCAAGCAAACGGGTTTGACTCGCCCCATCCAGAGGTCTTTTTGCGACCTCAAGACATTTTGGTAGAAACTCAGCAAACGGAATCATCGGTGGCTGCAAGGGTCAACCGCATCATTCACCTGGGTTGGGAAATTCAGGCGGAGTTGATGTTGGATGATGGACAGGTGTTGATGGCACATTTAACCCGCGATCGCTTTGATGAACTGAACCTGGAACCTCAGCAGCGTGTGTTTGTGAAGCCCAAAGATGCTAAGGCATTTCCCCTGTATTACTCAATCTAGCAATTTAGTCGATGCGTGAAATGGGGAGCGCGATCGCGTAGCGCTGACTTGTCTAGTTCGCACTTAGCGATCGCTGGGTATAGTGGTTTCTATGCCAAATCTTCAAAGTCGATCAGCTAAATTTCAATTACATTTCCCAGCTTGGAAGTTTCCAGATTGGCAGTCATTGGGTATTGCGTTTTTCAGCGGTCTTGCCATGAGTTTGGCAGTTGCTCCCCTGAATTGGTGGGGGTTCGCGTGGATTTCGATCGCGCCATTATGGGTCATCGTCAATGGTGAAAGACAAAAAGCAAATGGACGACTGATCTCTCGCACTGCCTGCGCGATCGCGTGGGGCATTGGATATCATGGTTCAGCACTTTTTGAGATTAGAGGCTTACATCCGCTGATGTGGCTGGGGATTCCGTGGCTTGCTAGCATTACTATCACCTTTTTTTGCTGGGCGTTCATCACACTATGGGGCGCGGCGCTTGTAGTCATCTGGCAGGGGGGCATGAGATTAGGCGCTAAGCAATGGAGTCTAGGCAATAGCGGAGTTGCGTTCAGTTTATCTCGGGTTCTTCTAGGTACGGCGCTCTGGTGTGGGGTAGAAACCTTGTGCAATCTAACGCCCCTAGCGTGGACATCCATTTCTTACACACAAAGTCCAGGAAACCTGGCGATTTTGCATTTGGGGCAGCTATCGGGTGCGATGACGGTCACGGCGGCGATCGCGGCAGTCAATGGGCTAATTGCAGAAGCGTGGATCGGTTGGCAGTCCAGAACGAGAGATAGACAGCCTTACTTTTTGGTTGCAAACAACTATGTCGCGCTGATTGCGATGGCGGTATTGCTTTTTGTTACCTGTCATTTGTTTGGCTACTGGCTTTATCGTCAGCCATTGAATGATCTAGCGACCTCTGCTCTGAAAGTGGGCATTGTTCAAGGAAATGTGCCTACCCGAATCAAGCTGTTTTTGGAAGGATTGAAACGGGCAGAAGTAGGATATGCCACAGGTTACACAACATTGGTAGATCAAGGCGCAGAAGCGGTATTAACTCCCGAAGGCGCGTTGCCGTTTTTGTGGGACGATCGCAGTCGGGCTAGCAGTCTGTTTTATCAGGCAGTGGTAGACAAACGGAAGGTTGCCTGGTTAGGCACATTTACGGCTCAAAAGGGTGGAGTTGCTCGGAGCTTGCTGACCTTAAATCAGCAAGGGGAAGCAATCAGTCGCTACGACAAAGTGAAGCTCGTGCCCCTAGGCGAATATATTCCATTTCAAGAATGGTTGGGGACGCTGATTGGCAAGTTAACGACCGTTGCGGAAAATGGTTTACCTGGAACCTTAGATCAGCAGTTAGATACTCCGTTTGGTCGAGCGATCGCCAGTATTTGCTACGATTCTGCCTTTCCTGAAGTGTTTCGAGGGCAGGCAGCACGAGGCGGACAGTTCATCCTCACGGCTTCTAATCTTGATCCTTACAGCGAGGTGCTAATGGCACAGCATCAGGCACAGGACTTAATGCGAGCAATTGAAATCGATCGCTGGGCAGTGCGCGCCACCAACACCGGTTACTCCGGCGTGATCGATCCCCATGGGCGAATCGTCTGGCGATCGCAGCCCCGAAGCTACGAAATTCATGCTGAAACCATCTATCGTCGCCAGACTCAAACCGGGTATGTTCGGTGGGGCGATTGGCTAACTCCTTTGCTGCTAATTTTGGCGATGGTTGCTGGAGTTGTTCGGTGGGCGCGATCGCAATAATCCTTGGTCAACTGGAAAACTCACCTGGAAAGGCGATCGCTCCCGCCTGATACTGATACCCTAGGAGTAACCGCTAAAGCTTCCTGAACCTGTATGAGATTTTCTCGTGATTGCGCGTTTGCAATACGAACCTTGACGAAGGCACCCACTCTTACGTCATCGCCCACCCTGGCTCCAGTAAAGTCTGGTCAAACCACGCGCGACCCTTATCCCAACTTTAAAGTGATTGTGTTGAATGATGATTTCAACACCTTCGAGCATGTCTCCAGTTGCTTGCTTAAATATATTCCCGGCATGACTCCTGACTATGCCTGGGATTTAACGAACCAAGTGCATCACGAAGGGCAAGCGATCGTCTGGGTAGGACCGCAGGAACAAGCCGAGCTTTATCATATGCAACTGGGGCGAGAAAACTTAACCATGGCTCCTCTAGAAGCGGCATGATTGCCTTTCTAAGGCATTAGATTTTTTTTGCAGAATCAATCCCACCCCCGCAGGCTACACCTATGACGAGTCCCACTGGCAGACTAGTTCTCAATCATTCCACTCATATTCCAGGACTAATCGCCATTTTGGATTGCCTGACTCAAGAAGTGGGAATTCAAACCATTACTCCTGGAGTGATTGGTCCTGTGCGATCGCACACGCCAAAAATGACGCTAAAAGTATCGGTTCCAATTCGAGGGGGCTTCAAGCTGATCGCTAGAAAAGGGAAAACAGTCCAAGAAGTGTTTGTGATTGCTTCCCTAGAACAAACCGAGCTAGAAGCCGCGATCGCCCAAATTCTCACTCGATAGATGACGCAGATGAAGCCCCTATTCGGCTTGCCGATCTGCTACACGATTGAGCGGCAAACTGAGAATGCAGCTAGCCGTCAGCAAAAAGGCAATGACGCTTGTTAACTTAGCGCTCAACATAGCAGTTTCCCACTCTGGCAAAATCACCTTTTGCAAACCCACCGCTCCGCAATAGACCAACCAATATGCAAACGTCATTAACATCAGCATGTGGTCGGCTGCTTCTACATCGTCTTTGGCGCTGTTGCGATCGCTAACCAACAGAAGAATTCCAGCAATACAAGCCAAAGACGAAAAAATAACCAGTAATTCGTGCAAGGAAAGTTCAGACATAATCTTACTCAAGCCGTTTTTAAAGAGGACGTTTTGAAGTGAGATTCAGTCTAAAGGACTACGTTGTAAGACAGATAGCAATCCTTACAAAGATCCATAAATCTAGGGTTTAACTTAACGAAACGCAAAAAAGTCGGTAAAGCATACTGAACTATATTCTGTTTAAAAAATCACCGCTTACACTCCGTACCTCGCACCTTGTACTCCGTACCCAATCTCAAGGCGCACTCAGAGAAGGACGCTGAATCGTGTTTAGCTTATTTTTTTGCTTCAATAAACTTTCCATTTTTCCAGGTGCCCTCAATTCGCCCTCCATTTGCCAGTGTATAAACGCCTCTTCCACTTTGGCGACCCCCGCGAAACTCCCCTTCATAGCGCATTCCACTCGAAAAACTGCACACTGCAAAGCCGTTGAGCATATCATTTTGAAATTCTCCTTCACAGCGAGTGTCGTCCGTCAAAAACAACACGCCTCTTCCTTGCTTTTTACTATTTTGAAAATTGCCTTCGTAACGGTTGCCGCTGGGGTAAGCACAGACTCCTAACCCATTCAACATATCCCCTCGAAAAGTTCCTTGACAACGTGCCCCATTTGCGAAAAAGAACTTGCCTTGCCCTGCACGAATGCCATTTTGAAACTCGCCTTCGTAGCGATTTCCCCCTGGAAAAACGCACACGCCTTTACCATGCAGTAAATCGTTCCGAAAGTCTCCCTCGCAGCGGGTGCCATCCGCAAATGTGAAAATGCCTTTTCCTTGGCGCTGACTATTTTTCAGTTCTCCTTCATAGCGATTACCACTTGGAAATGTGCAGGTTCCTTTTCCTTGCAGCAATTCATCCCGCACTTTTCCTTGGCAGTAATTTAATGAAATTAGAGTAGGAGTGCCAGCTAAAACGGGCAATGCAGCGTAAAGAGTAGAAACACTGGCAAGGGCGATCGCACTTATGAGCATCACTGGCTGATTTTGGGTTAAACGATTTTTTGATGCGATCGCCCCAAAAGTGGGCACACTAAACAGGTTGCTTCTGCAAAAAGTAGATGGGTGAGAAAGTTGTCGCATAAATCTGTAATTAGGAGAGAACTCTCAGTTTAAATAGTGCCTTTCGCAAAAATATCTTGACAACTATCTAAAGTTTGAATCAGAGCTTATGGGAAAGTTTAAAGGTAGAAACTGGCAGCGAACGATCTAGAAAGGCTAGAAAATTGACCCGTAGTAGGATCAAAGCTTTATTTATTCGACATCTTAAAGAAAGTACAGTAAAACTAACAAGGAAGAAATTTTCCCAACAGCAACTTTATCCTTGTAATTAATTAACAAAACCATAGATAATGACTGATCTTGAGCGACCTCCTCGATTTATGATTTCAGCCGGGACATTTTTTAACTAACTATTTATTTTTCCTGTAGATGTATCTTCATTATCCAAATCTGTTTTTTTAAGATTGGTCATTTGTCAAGCACTTAAATTGCCTGTGTATAAAAAACGATTAAACTAATTTACTTCCACTCTCAACTAAAGGAACTGCTAGATTCGCTCATGTTGCCTTTTTTTCCTGTTGTCACCCTTGCTCAAGCATTTCCCCTGCCGTTTCCCTCACCAAGCCAGTCACTACCCAGGGTTAATCCACAAGAATTAGTCTTACCAAGAGAATCTCTTCCTGCCCAGCCTACTCTTCCAATGCAGGAAATCTTTCAGCCTCAGGAAATTCGTCCCCTTCCAGGACAGTTAGACACTGTACCCGTCCTCAATAGCAACAGTCCCGAAGTCGTACAAACTGACGGTATCCTCACATCTACGTTTCCACCAGAAGGGAAAACTTTTCCAAACGCTCATTTGAACTATGCCTTCCAGGGGCGTTTTGATATTTTCTCTCACCATATCGCTAGAACCCGCAGCGGTACGCCACGGACGTTATTTGAAGCCATCCTTTTAAATAATCCAACCTCTAAGCCGGTCACGATCGAGATTTTGCAGGGAGCTAGCTATCTTACTCGCCCCGATGCATCCTTTATTCAGTTACCAGCCTATGTGGAAGATCCGTTAGGAACAGTCTATGCAGGACCCGGTAGCCGAGTAATGAACGATTTACTGCGGGGTCGCCGTCAGGGAGCTTTGCCCCGTATGACGGTGATTCAACCGGGCGAGAACCAGCTATTAATGAATTTACCAATTCCTGTGAATGGTTCTCCAGGATCAAATGGGCGAACAACTCTAATGCGCTTACAAAGCAATGGTTCAGTTTATGGGGCGAGTTTAGCGATGTTTGCCCCTCTAACCGAAGATGGGCGAGAACGTAGCCCAACTTTAGAGGAATGGCAAACGCTATTAGTCAAAGGGGGGCTAGCAGGACCGCGTGATCTTCCGCCTACACCACCTAATGTGAATGTTTTTAAAGTTTTTTATGGGCGCGTGTCTGGGGTGGCGATTGGCTCTCAATGGCTCTCAATGGTGACGGATGTACCGAAGGGCGATCGCTTAACGATTCCCAAAAAAGGACGAGCATTTTCTTACGGCTTAAGTACGCTCTATCGAGGCACCTTTGGCACGGGGCAAGTTCAGAGTGCAAAACTATTGGCGCGTTATCCAGATACAGCTTATCAGGCACATGGGAATTACGGAATTCAATATAGTTTAACGATGCCCCTCTACAATCCAACAAAGCAAAGGCAAACTGTGACGTTGGCAATTCAAACCCCTCTCAAAGAGGATAAAAGCAAGGGGGGGTTGTTATTTTATCAGCCCCCTGAGAACCGAGTGTTTTTCCGAGGTCCGGTGCGGTTGCGTTACACAGATGATACAGGCATTACTCAAACTCGCTTTATCCATATAACTCAGCAACGAGGGGAGGCAGGAGAACCCTTATTGACATTAAATTTACCAGGTGGCGATCGCCGGATTGTGCAGGTCGATCTCCTGTATCCACCCGACTCCACACCGCCCCAAGTACTCACCGTCAAAACCCTAGAGGATATTCGGGATGCCTCTCGATAGGAGAGTGTGTTTAAGAGGGGCATTTACTCATCGGGGCAGGTGGATCGCTTTTCCTCTAGCCCTTCACTTCTGCTCAAGGGCTTTACCATGCCCAAGGATTGAATTTCATATCCCAGGCGTTTGTAGAGCGTAATAGCTGGCTGATTAGATTGAAAGACTTGAAGCCCTATTTTGCGATCTCCCTGTGCTAATGCCCACTGCTCAGCCTGATGAATTAAGGCAGCACCAATTCCTTGACGACGATGGGCAGGGGCAACATAGAGTAAGAAAATATGAGCATGGCGATCGCCACTCACTTGATCGATCGCAGTACCAAGCCAAAGACAGGCGATTGGATAATTCCAAAGATCTGGACGTTCATCACTTCTCTTTCCACTTCGTTTTACCCACCAAAGTGGAGTTTTTTGAGAAAAGTACTGGTCTACCGTGACAGCAAGATGAGAGTAAGTGCCAGTCGGTTCAATTTCAGCGTAGGTACACTGCATGAACTTGACGAGCAAGGCGCGATCTAACCCAGAGCCTTGAAAAAGCTGATAGTCAGACGGAAAAGGGGCGATCGTCAATGGATTGCTCAAGCGTTAACCTATCAGATAGTCGCCGAATCAAGTAGATTCATCGTTTAATCCTGTAATCAACGCAGACAAGGACGGGGGAAGATTGGTAGCTTTATGAGAATTTGTGGGTTTGTATAATCCTGAATTTTGAATTTGAGGAGGGATTGACTCGATTGGAGCAGGAGCCGCCATATCCATCGGCATGAAAATACGGGAACTAACCGCCACCAAGGCAAACAAAAACACAAAAACAATCAATAAGGGAGCCACATACTGCCGGAAAATCGCCATGGGAATTACGATATAAAATTTTCTTAAACGCTAAAAGCTTTTCTGAGATTCCGCTCAAGATTTGTAAAGCTACTCGTTTATCTTACCGCAGTAAACTTCCTGCCTAACAACAAGTTTGCAGTTTTCGGGATACTTTTCTTAAGGGCACCTCGATTAATTGATATCCCGGAATTTCAAGTCTCAGCACAGTCTCATGGCTTGATAGCAATGCTTCTGCCCCTACGGTTGAGGCGCAAAAGCTCCACACTCCCCCAGAAACATGCCTCAATGCCTCATGTTGGACAGATCTATCCCTCAACCGGGCGAGTTTGCCAGAAGACAAAGCGGAGGAAGTTGTAGGTCAAGTTCTTCAAGCCTAAATGCACCTTGCCCGGGTAATGTTATAAACTTGTTGTTTTGCCCTAAATAGATAAGCCGAACTCATAGCGATTAATAAACAACCCAATGACCACATCATGCATCAGCACTGACTTGGAAAAGCAAATGGTTTTGCGAGCCAGTCGTTTAATGCGAGTCCGTAAGGTTAAATGCTTGCGTTCAATCTTCTGAGTATTGCGTTTACCCACCGTGTGCAGACTTGGGTCGAGATGTCTTTCATAAGCT
>QBMH01000126.1 GCA_003249025.1 Leptolyngbya sp.
TTAACGAACTCTAGCCCAATGTCACTACCTCACTCAAAAATGGGCGAACCGTGAGTGATCACTTCGACTCCATCACATTGAGGGCAGTGAATTGGTTCTAAAACCATGCTTGAGCTTCCATCATGATCAACCTCTCCATCAAACCAGTTTCTCTGATGGAAAACAACAAACCTAGAACATTACCTGTGGAAGTGCTATCTGAATCGACAGAAGCCTACGATTCTCCTGAGGAGACGCTTTGCGAACGCGGTGATAAATTTGCCGATTATCGCCAGCTAGAAAGCTTGCAAGAATATGTACTGGTGAGCGCCAAACGGCGACGAGTGGAATGCTTTCGTCGCGGAGAAAATGGACTGTGGTTTTTGCAGGGGTACGGTGAACTGGCAAGCGATCGCACTTTTACATTAGAAAGCATTGGGTTTACTGGCGAACTCGCCATGCTTTACGAAGACGCGATCGCCTGATTGCCACCATCAACGCGATCGCCTCCGACTTCGCCTGCGTCCCTGCCATGATCCCTATTTCCTGCTTTAAGGAAGCCGTTCAGTCTTAGATGAAAGTGACAAAACAGACCCACTACAGTGTGTTCTTTGGCAGGTTTATATCAGTAGTCTCAATTCACTGTAATCTCCAAACCAGCTTTATCAGCAAAATGGTTTTCACTTGGAACAGGGCAGGCTACAGACTTATCTCCAGACCAATCGGTGAAGGTATTCTCATCCTTATAGTGTCGAGGTGTTTGCAGCATTATCTGCCATGCTTTGCCAGCATCCAGTAAATTAAACCGCTCTGGATAGTGCGTTTGCAGTAGGGATTGAACCATTGGGTAATAGTCTGAATTGAGACCCGGAAAGATATGATGCTCGGTGTGATAGGAAAAGTTTAGATGAAGCAGATCAAACAATTTGGGCACTCGAATCGATAAACTATTCACTAGAACATCATTAAGATCGGTCATCCGACACGCCATATGATTCGTGTAGATGTAAAACATCGCACCCGCGTAGCCAATCCAAATGGGCAAGAAGTAACTCAGGAGCAATTTTACAGGATGAAATTCTAGATAAGTGAGCAGACTCAAGTGAAGTCCCAAAATCGCCAAGAACTCTAGGGCTATTGCTCGTCGTTCCTTATTGTTAACCTCAAAGGCGACTACAGGATACTTCGTTTTGCCATCATTAAACAGCAGCACTGAAGTGAGATTCCGAAAGGTATGAAACCCCCAAGCGTGACCCATGCCAATCGTTAATAGGATAGGATTTACCTCAGCCGATGGGACAAAAATATTCTGAACCCATTTTCCCCAGGTATTGGGTTGAGAGTGTAGATAATTGCGATCCGGGTCTTGCAAAGAATTAGTCTTCCCATGATGTTCGCGATTATGCACTGCTTTCCACAAAGTTGGCGGCATCCAGCCTATTGCTAGACCCAATAAACTGAGGATTCGCCTTAGCCAGGGATTGCTAATGGTGCGGCTGTGCATGACATCATGAGTGCTAAGTAGAAGCACAATCACACTATTTCCCATTACGACTGGTAAGGGTAAATAGAGCCAAAGAAAATACCATTGCCAGCGATCGAGATGAGCAGCGATCGCCCAACCGGTAAGCAAGATTGCTAGGTTGATCAACAAAATCAAAACTTTATTTGAGTTCGGTAGAAATGCTTCGGGGGGAAGTAAAGGACGCAGTTTTTTCGCGTAATCTGCCTGAGTCATCCAGGCTGCTTGATTGATGGAACTCATAAATCTTTCTAAGTTCCTTTGAAGAGTAATTGCATCAGTGTTGTGTAATCTTTGATTAGTCTAAAGCTTACTTTTATTTCAAAGCTTACTTGCTTTTAATAAAATCTAAGCTGACTATTCATCGTAGTATTAACCGTCTCCTGATCCTTCCTACTCATGGATGATCTTTTTACAGAAACCCAAAATAAATACACCTTGATGCTTGAAACTTAGTACCTAAAATCTGGCACTCGAAACCTGTTGCAACCAAGGTGTATTACGTGGCTTTGAAAGTCACTATATCTATGCAGTTAAGCCATTGCCCTTTTTCAGCAATTCTTTCAAAAACCAGCGGTGCTTTTGGTGAACTTGCACCAAGCGTGTATATAGATCCGCCGTGCCGATATCACCTGCATTCGTCGCCGTATCTGCATCTTCATGCATTTCGCTAATAATTTGCTCGTGGGTGGCGATCGCCTCCTCAATCATTTCCCGCACCGACATCTCAGCAGTAGAGCCTTGAATTGAAGCCGTGGGTAGATAATCAACAGGATTTGCCACAGGTACACCATCAATCATCAAGCTGCGTTCTGCCAATTCATCAATCATGGCAAACACCTCACCGCCCTGTTCTTCAAACAACAGATGCAAATCGCGGAAAAGCGGACCGAAAGTCAGCCAATGATATTTTTTGTAGTTAAGGTAGGCAACCAGCGCATTTGCCTGATTGCGATTGAGCGCTTTGACTAAGGCTGTTTGTGAAGCTTGCAACGTGGTTGTCATCGCTATTCCTTGAGAAAATTGTAGTTTTCGGCAGCTTCTATAGATAAAAGCTTTACCGAATTTCTTAATCATACTCGTTACGAGTACGTTTTGCAAGCTAATTCCCATCCTAGACGCAGAATGGTTTAGAAACTAAAAAATGTCGGCAGGGTCAGCGTCTTGCACTTTGCGAACGGCGATCGCCCCAGAAATCACACACATCGTCATTGCTAAACACAACACAATAACGGCGCGATCGGCTGTCATGTAAATCGGCAACGAAGTGGCATTGCGGGTCAAATTATACAGTCCTAAAGACAGGAAAAATCCCGGAATAAAGCCCAAAATCGACAAAATTACCGCTTCTTGAAATACCAGCGTCAGCAAGTAAAAGTTGCGGTAGCCCATGGCTTTCAGCGTGGCATATTCTGCCAAGTGATCAGTAATGTCAGTGTAGAGAATTTGGTACACAATCACCGTGCCGACCAAAAAACCGATCGCCGTCCCCAAGGTGAAGATAAACCCGATCGCCGTACTGCTACGCCAATAATCTCGCTCAAACTCAATAAATTCTGCCTTAGATAGAACCTTGACATCTTCAAACGGATCTTGCAAATCTCGCCGCATTTGTTTGAGTAAGCCATCTAAATCAGCACCCGGTTTCAACGTCACCATACCGACATCAATCATGCCGCTAGCCCGACGGCTAAAGATGCGGAGAAAATTCGTGTCGCTGGTGATAATATTGCCATCGGCTCCAAAGGATGCGCCCAACGCGAATAGTCCGCCGACCGTTAATCGCCGACCTGCCACTTCTGTGACCACTGGCTTACCTGTGGCAAATAGCTTGGCGATCGGACCGAATTCATCCCGCGATTTCTCATCAAATAAAACCACATCTGCCAAGCGAATCGGAGTTAGATCGGGCACCAATTCAGGGCTGAAAATCGGTCTGGAGGGATCAAACCCAATCACCAAAATGCCCCGTGTCCGCTGGTTCTCCGGGTTCTTCCACAGGGCAAAGTCCAAATAAATTGGGCTAATCGACTCTACGCCGTTGTACCCAAGGGTTTGGTATAACCGCCGCTGCGAGAAATTTTTCATCGCAATCATGGAGGTCGATTGGGGGCTAATTAAGAAGATATCGCCCTGTAGCTCTTTGTGCATACTGATGGAACTGTCGAACAGCGCATCTTGAAAGCCTAGCTGGATGAACATCAAAATCACCGCAAACCCAATTCCCGCTAGGGCAATCAGCAGGCGTATTTTCTCGCGTTTAAGCTGCAACCAGGCTAGAGGAATTGCAAACATGATGAATTCCTCTAGGGCGTAATGGTGACTTTAACTTGCAAATTCGTTAAGCCAGAAACCGGCTGACTGTCATCTAACCGAATTTTTACTTCCACCACGCGCACGTCGGTATTAGCGGCAGGATCAGTATTCAACACGTCATTTTTGCGGATGGCAAGCCCAATTTGATCGACAACTCCAGAGATTTCTCCCGGAAACGCGGGGCTGGTAATCACTGCTTTTTGCCCCCGTTTTACTTTTTGAATGTCCGTTTCATAAATTTCAGCAACGGCATACATGCGATCGGTTTTGCCAATTTCTACCAGTCCATCGCTGCCAATCTGCTCTCCCTCACGGGCGTGTACTTTGATAATTTGCCCGGTAATCGGCGATCGCACCACTGCCGACTCTAAATCTGCCTTAGCCCGCTGTATCCCCGCCATTGCCACATTCACTTCTGCTTGGGCTTGTTGCACATCCGTTGGGCGCACTTCCGCCACGCTGGAGAGTCTTTTAACTGCCGCGTCATACTCGCTCTTTGCCTGATCTAACTCTCGTGCTGTTGCCTCTGCTGTCAGTTGCCGATTTCTCGCTTCCTGCTCAGAAATTGCCCCATCGCGAAATAGCTTCTGGTAGCTTTGGGCTTCCCACTTAGCCGTACTCAACTTTGCGGCTAGGCGAGCAACGCTTGCCCGCTGCGATTCTGCGGTTGCTTGCTGTGCTGCAATATCGCCTCGCTTTGCACCCGCCTGCACTTGAGCCAGCCGACTTTGGGCTTCCTGCACCTGCGCTTGGGATTGCAGCGCCGCCGCCATCAGGCGATCGTATATGTCGAGTACGGCGATCGGTTGCCCTGCTTTCACTTGTGCCCGTTCTTGAACCAACAAACGAGCCACCCGTGGGCTGCCAAACACAGGAACGGCAGATCCTGAGGTGGAAGGTGCGGCAACCTTAACGACTTGACCCTCTGGTTCTAAGCGACCTAATGCAGTGATGGTATTAGCTGACTGCCCGACCGCTGGAGAGGGAGGCAAAGAATTGGACTGGCTAGTGGGTGAAGGACGTAGCGCCAAATAAATTCCCAACCCTGCCATTCCCAGTGCCGCAGTTACCAACACGGCAATCAGCGTCCCTGGAGATTTTAGTACCTGTTTCTCACCCAATTCACTCTACCCGGTGATGTGTGCAAATGTCATAAGACAGATTGTTACACAACTAGTGAAACCCCGTAAAAGTATTCATGCACCCTGTCAATTGTTCATTCACTTGCCGTTAACGGTAATTTTAGGCACCTTGCGCCATGCGAGTCGTTCTAAACGTAACGTTTGAGCCTTCTTGAGTTTGCTCTAGCACTAGAAGTGGGGTTGGTTTTGCTTTTTGATCCCAGCGCATATTGGCAATACGACCCTGGATAGTGGGTTGCCAACTATCGTGATCGCTCGTAGGACTCAAAAATGTTTCAATACAGTCAATGATTTGGTTGATAGTAATAGAGGTAGGCTGAGTTGGCAGTTTAAGAATCTTGATTTCAATCCGAAACAATACGCGCTTCGTACCTTTTGGCAAATCACCGGGTTCATATTCCACATCAAATACTTCATCGACCTGCCGACCACCGCTGGCAATGCCAATCTCGCCCTGATGAGGCTGAGACGATCGCAACGCCATCGTAATTTTATCTTTCACTTTCATTTTAATTTGGTTCAAAATTGCAAAGTGAAAGACCTCTTCATCCATCCGCATTCGTAAATAATCTAAATTAAACTCGCGAGAGTGAATCAGATCAGGATTCCGCTCCATTTTGCCAATCGTTTCGACGGCATATTTCAGCTTTTTTTGCAATTCGCGATTCTTAAACGTTTCAAACTTAAGCTGTTTAGCCGCTTTATCAATGCTGACCTTAGAAAAAACTCCTAAGGCGACAAGAAGCACAAGTAATCCCCCCGATGTAGCCAACCATAGAGGGTTAAAACCAGTATCAGCAGACTTTGCAGACTGAGTGGAGGCAGTGAGATTTTGTTTGGTCGCCTTACTAGGAGCTTGGGCTAACAAAGGTTCCACTAGAAAAATAGGAACGGACATAGCGCTTTTCACAAGAAGTTTAATTCTATTTAAGAGAGTGCCCAAAATAGCAGTGCGGTCTACATATTTCTATTGTAGAGGTAGCAAACTTTAAGCAAAAGGCTATGGCGCGATCGCTCCAATCCGGCGTTAATTTTGCAACATCATCCATTATGGACTGTTAACCAATAGCGACATTAACCAGAAACCACCTCTTTTTGAAGGTCGCTCAACACTCCAGCTAATTCTTCCTCGCTGGCGTGATAAACCGTACTGCAAAACTCACAGGTTGCTTCAGCCCCCTTATCGGTTTGAATCATCTCCTGTAACTCTTCCGCTCCAAACAACTTCAGAGCATTCAACACCCGCTCATGAGAGCAGCCACAGTGAAAGCGCACCAGTTGCACTTCGGGTAAAATGACTAAGCCCATATCGCCCAATAGTTCATCAAAAATGGCAGGTAAGGTCTTGCCAGCTTGCAGCAAGGATGTGAACCCGGCTAGAGTGCCAAGCCGAGATTCTAGCAACTCAACTAACGTCTCATCTCGTGAGGCTTTCGGCATGATCTGAATCAGCAAGCCGCCCGCCGCAGCCACCCCTTGTGTGTCTGAAAACACCCCAACCATCAGGGCTGACGGCGTTTGCTCAGAGGTTGCTAAATAATGAGTTAGATCATCTCCAATTTCACCCGATACTAACTCCACGGTGCTGGAGTAGGGATACCCAAAGCCCACATCTCGAATCACATAGACATAACCGTTGTGCCCGACTGCGCCCCCCACATCCATTTTGCCGTTTGCTGTGGGGGGGAGTTCCACTTCAGGATGAGTGACATAGCCGCGAACGGTGCCATCCAACCCGGCATCAACGGTGACACCGCCTAAAGGACCGTCGCCCTCAATCCGAATATTGACCCGCGACCCCGGACGTTTCATGCTGGATGCAAACAAAAGTCCGGCTGCCATGGTTCGCCCTAAAGCTGCCGTAGCAACGTAGGAAAGTTTGTGCCGCTGCCGTGCTTCTTCTGTTAAAGAGGTGGTAATAACACTAACGGCTCGAATTCCACCATCAGCGGCGGTTGCGCGAATAAGCTGATCTACCATGAAAACCTTAAAACATTTCGTTACAGAGTATGCTTCTATTCTAAAGGGAAGGAATGGGCAAAGTGCGAGGGGCAGGTTTCGGGTTTCAGGGTTTAGAGTGTGGGGGTTAGAGTGAGATCGCGATCGCTCTACTATTGCGAAAGTCAGCCGAATCCGTTACAACAGGCAGCACGGATGTAAATCGCGATCGCGTCCGAAATCGTGACTTACGAGTGTGTATAAACCAGCGTGGTATTGGGTGGAGTTAAGATTCTATGTGTGGAATTGTCGGCTATATCGGAACGCAAGCTGCCAGTGGAATTTTGCTAGAAGGGCTGCGAAAGCTAGAGTATCGGGGCTATGACTCGGCAGGCATTGCGACTATTCTAGACGGCACGATTCACTGCGTTCGTGCCAAGGGCAAACTCCACAACCTGCAAGAAAAGCTCGAAGGCGAACAAAATCCTGCCCAAATTGGCATTGGTCATACTCGGTGGGCAACCCACGGTAAACCTGAAGAATATAATGCCCATCCCCATACGGACATGCAACGCCGGATTGCGGTGGTGCAAAATGGCATTATCGAAAATTACCGCGAACTACGGGAAGAATTAAAAACACTGGGGCATGAATTTCGCTCAGAAACCGACACGGAGACGATTCCTCACTTAATTGCAGAGGAGATGAAACTAGGAGAAGATGCTTCCACATCGCACCCCGCACCCCGCACGCCTTTCTTTGAAGCAGTGCGACGGGCAGTGAGCAAACTCCGAGGAGCGTTTGCGATCGCGGTGATCAACGCCGACTACCCCGATGAACTGATCGTCGCCCGGCAGCAAGCACCCCTCGTCATCGGTTTTGGACAAGGCGAGTTTTACTGTGCCTCCGACACACCAGCCTTGGTGCCCTATACCCGTGCCGTACTAACCCTAGAAAATGGCGAAATTGCGCGATTAACTCCTTTGGGCGTTGAGGTTTACACCTTTGAAGGACAGCGGCTCAAAAAAGCGCCCCGCACCCTGAACTGGAACCCCGTCATGGTGGAAAAACAAGGCTTTAAACACTTCATGCTCAAAGAAATTTATGAACAGCCTGGAGTCGTCAGAGCTTGCTTAGAAGCCTATTTGAATAATCAGTGGGGTCAGGAAGAATGCCGTTCGCGTAGCGTCTCTGTAGGAGATATGCCGAATGCCGAATGCCGAACTCCGAACTCCGAACTCGAAACTCGAAAGCGCAAAGCGCAAAGCGCCGCTGACGCTAACGCAACTCGAAACTCTCCCGTTCGCCTTAACCTTCCCGCTGACCTTTACACCGATCTACAACAAATTCAGATTGTTGCCTGTGGCACCAGTTGGCACGCCGCTCTGGTGGGCAAATATTTGTTAGAGCAATTGGCAGGGATTCCGACTCAAGTTCAATATGCCTCCGAGTTTCGCTATGCCCCCTCGCCTCTGACTCCCCACACGCTGACGATTGGCGTGACCCAATCTGGCGAAACTGCCGACACGCTGGCAGCGTTAGAGATGGAAATTCGACGGCGCACAGATTTAGCGATCGACTATCAGCCCCGCTTGTTGGGCATCACCAACCGTCCCGAAAGTTCTTTGGGAGATTTGATCCCCAATATTATTGATACCCATGCTGGGATTGAAATTGGCGTGGCAGCCACCAAAACCTTTTCGGCTCAGTTGGTAGCGTTTTATTTGCTAGCGATCGACCTAGCCTATCATCGCCACACTCTTTCAACAGACCAATTGGAAAAGCTGCTGGATGGCTTGCGACAACTTCCGGCTGAGATTGAAATGATTTTGGAAAGTCAGGAGCGCTACATCGAAGAACTGGCGCACGCTTTTGCGGAAACTCAGGACTTTATCTTTTTGGGTCGCGGCATCAACTTTCCGATCGCCCTCGAAGGTGCGCTCAAGCTCAAAGAAATCAGCTACATCCATGCCGAAGGCTATCCTGCTGGCGAAATGAAACATGGTCCGATCGCCCTGCTGGATGCCAAAGTGCCTGTGGTGACGATCGCCATGCCGGGAACCGTGTTTGAAAAAGTGCTATCGAACGCTCAGGAAGCAAGAGCGCGGGATGCTCAACTAATTGGCATTACCCCCATGGATGAGAAAGACGCAGAAGATACCTTTGATACCCTCATTCCGGTGCCCCATGTGGATGAGATTTTGTCTCCCCTAGTCACGGTGATTCCGTTGCAACTGCTGGCATACCACATCGCCGCACGGCGCGGCTTGGATGTCGATCAGCCCAGAAATTTAGCCAAAAGCGTTACGGTTGAATAGTTGTGGAGTAATAAAACGGTTTGAACTGTTAATCCTGGGTAGTACACTAGTATGCTCAGGATTTTTATATGGCAAGGGGAAGAAAAGAGTGGACTAAAGAGAAGTTTGATCTGAAATAGCTAAAATGCTTGTTATAGGCAGGAAAACGGTTGAGGCATTATCCACTGAGGCGTTATTCACTGAAGATATGAGCTAGCTGTTATCACACTGACATGAGTGAATCTTTGAATAGCAAACGTGACGAATATGACCCTCTCACTTACCATCATTGGCAAGAGTTTGAAATTCGTCGCCTGAAAATGTCTGGTGATGACTTCCAACAACTTTTTGAAGACATCATGGTAAGGGCTAGACCGGGATTTGTAAGGGTTCGCCCTTATGGAAACATTGGTGACCGTAAGTGTGATGGTTTGTTCCGAGATGATTCCATATTTTTTCAGGTTTACTCACCCGATGAACTAGAACAAGCAAAAGTTCAAAAGAAAATAGATGAAGATCTCAATGGTGCAGTTGCCCATTGGAGAGATGCTTTAAAGACGTGGGTCTTCGTTTACAACGTGAGGCGAGGGGTTCCACCTGATATTCTAGGAACTTTGCAGGAGAAACAGAAACAATATCCAGGTATAAAGATTGATCATTTAAGCAATGATGATCTTTGGCAGATTATTTATCAATTACCTCTCCAACAAAGAGCCGAAATATTAGGCGCTCCTCCAGTTCATTTAAGTGATGAAAAAAGTAGCTTAGAACTTCTTCTTTTAGGAGGACAGACTTCTAGAATACTGTCAAATTCTCTTGAAAATGACGAGAGTGATTTTGTATATCCCTCTCCACTCTGTTTCTTTGGGCGTGAAGATACTATTGAGCGAGTAAGTGATGCCATTCAGAACAACGGCACAGTTATAGTTGGAGGCATACCAGGAATTGGTAAAACCGCTCTAGCTGCTAAGTTGGCGCAGCAATTAGATAATCAATACTCAGTTCTATGGCTAGATTGTGAATCCTATAGCCAGTTTGAACAAGTCATTGTCAAAATCGCTAGTTTTTTAAGTATGCGGTTTGGCGATCATCGTTTGTCTGCTGCCTTAAAACTACCAAACATTGATAGGAATTATTATGCTGCAATAGCTACAGATGGCTTATGCAAGCACCATTGTCTTTTTATTTGGGATCAGTTTGAGTGTAAGAGCAACCAATCTCTAGTACCCTTACTTAAACTAAGCAGCCAGTTAGGACAGCAAAGTAAATTATTAATCACTACTCAAGAGTGGTCTCTCACTCCTGAATTACTAAACCCACCTCTTCTTATTACCCTTTCTGAGTTAAGTTGGCAGGAAAGCTTAAGTTTAATGCATTATCACGCTCAAAGACTTGGAATTAATGAGCCAACAGAAGATATTTTCAAACTGGCGTATTCAAGAATTGGCGGTCATCCATACTTTTTATGCTTACTTATAACTTTGAGCGAAGTTTTTCCATTGGATGAATTGCTAGATGAAGTTCCTTGCTTTATTGATGAAGCTCATGCGTATATCCAGCAAAAAGTATTTGATATTTTACCCCCAGACGCGCAGCAGCTTCTTCTAGATCTTTCAGTACTCCGCTCTTCATTTCAGCTATCTTCCATCAAAATATTTACAAACTCGACTGATGGATATAAAGCATTTGAAATGCTGGTCAGAAGATTTGTAATAACCCGAGTATCTCAAGATACCTCCTACTATGTCATGCATGGTCTCGTGAAGGAATGGTGTGATTTTCGAGATCCGCTTCTGAACTCTTTGGAATTACACAAGAAAGCTGTTGCGTATTATCAATCTTTACCAGAGAAAAGATATTTAGATGCCTTGGAACTGACTTATCATGCTCTAGAGGCTGGTCTTCCTGAAGTAGCGAGAGAATCAGCAGAGAAAGTACTGATGACTGCTATATATGATCAAAAATACGATTTGACTTTAAACATTACATCTAATTTTCTCAACACTGCTAAAACAAAAGAATGGGGATTTGTTCATCATTTTCGAGGTCGTGCGCTTCGATTCAAAGAACAGCTTGAAGAAGCTATAAGCGAATATAAATTATCTTTGTCAAAATCAAATGATTCATTTTATAGAGATGCAGCAAAGAGTGAGATAGCTGGTCTTATTTTAAAGCTAGTTGGACAAGAGCAGAGACAGGACAAAGTAGAACTTTATGAATGCGCCTCCAAATATTGCAATGAGATTCTGAACACTGAAAATTCTCGTGTCAAGTTTAACGCGCTAACAATATTAGGCTTCATAGAGGCTGATACTGGTAACACTGACAAAGGTTTGAGTCGGTTATCTGATGCATTGGAGCAAGCAATAAAAGAAGATTTACCAGATCAAATCTCTGGGATTTATTTTAACCTAGCAAAAGTTTATAAAAAACTACATGAAACCAGCAAACAGATCGAGTGTCTGAAGCAGAGTCAAATATTTCAACAACAAATGCTTGAAAAAATTGGTATTTGTAACATTGAAGCAGAGTACTTCACATCCCTAAGTCTCGGGTGTTTGTATAGCCAGTTGAAGGAATACAGCAATTCTATTCGCTCGTTGGAACGATGCGTTGAGATAGACCGCGATTTAGATATTGCTCGTCGCCTCGCACACTCTCTATATAATTTAGGTCGAAACCATTGTCTAATTAAGGAATTTGGCTCTGCTTATAGCAATTTGCATGAAACCCTCGAGCTTATTCGTAAGAACAGTATCAAAGACGAAGGGGCAGAGAGGCATGCTCTTGCATGGTTAACAGTATGTTCATGGTATCTCTGTGATTTCGAGAAGGCATTTGAATTTTATTTGGAACACAGTTTTATCTGTAAACGTCAAAGAAAGTTCCCATACACATTTTTCTTTGTAAGTGAATTAAGTGTAAAGCCTGGTACCGACTTTCTCATGTTTCACGATAAGCAGTCTTTTATGCTAGCGTTGCCTGCTCAGTATAAGTTTGAACAAATCAGCCAACTAAGTATAACGAAGGTGGTTGAACGCAGACCTGAGTTAGAGCAAGAAGCAACTTCTCTAAGATTTGCGGAGTTTGAAAAGCCATTCACTAAAGGTTTCGGCAAGGATCAGCAGCTCCCAAATCGAAGATGTCTTTGCGGCAGTGGCAAAAAGTATAAACTTTGCTGTGGAAGGAAGGAGAGAATGCCGTTGTAAATCAAAGGAAAGATTAATCATTAATCTGCTCTGAAACCCGGAGGCTGTACTTTCAAAAGTGGCATTGCTCAAAAGATGGAGAATGAAGTATGACAAGCGCCAAAGACCAACTTATTCAAGAGCTTGATCAAACCCCCGATTTCGTTGTGCAGGAGGTCTTAAACTTTCTGCTGTTCATCAAAGTTCGTTTGAAGCATAAGAACAGGGAAGACCAGACCAGCAGTTCACAACAAACCTCCAGTCTTCCACCCTTCCTACAGTTTGTTGAAGAAATCAGTGCCCAAATTCCTACAGAAGAGTGGGCAAAGCTACCCAGCGACCTTTCCAAAAACATCGATCACTACTTGTATGGCTCACCGAAGGACGAGGAATGAAAACCGTCTTCGCCGATGCAGGTTACTGGATTGCCATCCTCAATCCTGCGGATGACCTGCATACCAAAGCTGTCAGTCTTTCCAATGCTCTAGAACCCTTTCAAATCGTCACCAGTGAAATGGTCTTCACGGAAGTCTTAAATTCATTCTCCAGACGAGAAAGTGCGTTTAGACAAGCGGCGGCTCAATTTGTGCAGCGATCATTTGATAATCCTAAAATTGAGGTCGTCTCTCCAAGCAGCGCTTTATTCCATCAAGCAGTCGATCTCTACAAACAAAGAGCCGACAAAGCCTGGAGCCTGACTGACTGCGCTTCCTTCTGCATCATGCAGCAACAAAATATCCTCGAAGCGTTGACCCACGACAGACACTTTGAACAAGCTGGTTTCATTGCTCTTCTACGTTAATCAAACCTGCGCTTTTCTCTACTTCAGCGGCATTGCTCTATGGTGAGGAAACCCTGAACTCAGCCCAGTGCTTGTGATTGAACTTTCATTAGAGAAACGCTGCCTCCAGATCGATGCCATCACAGGGGCGATCGCCCAAGCTGCCTATAGCCGTTCGGCAATGAAGCCAGAACTGATGGAACGCTTGGAGCAACTATCCGCGCCCTACTCACCCCTGCCGTCCTGGTCTGTCCACCCCAACACAATCCGCGCCCTGGTTCGCCGTTACTCCGAACAAGCGGCGTTCTATCCTTTAGAGGAAATCTCTCAGTGGATCGCCTACCAGCGTTACGGTCTTTTTCTCCTCCCTGGCTACCAACCCCTCTTCTACTCACGGACTGAACATAAGCCAGTCAGCCCAAATAAGAGCGCCATTGCAGCGATCGGAGAAGCCTGCCTCGGTTTGGTGATCCAATATCTCTATCAAGGACGCTTACTGGCAAGACCTGTGGGAGATTACCCGGATGCCGTCTGCGAATGCCCCACGGATCACACCCTTTACCTGGCTGAAGCCAAAGCGACGGCTGCCAAATCGGTAGATGACATCAAGAGTGTGATGAACAGTGAACTGCCCCGCTTCATTCCATTTATTCTGGCAGCCAACTCACTCGACAACAGCCCGAACAAAATCCTGGGGCTTTTAGTCGGTACAACCGTCCTGAGCAGCCAGCAATTCCATTGTTCCATCTCAGAAGTGAGGGTTTAGGTATGATGCAAGCTATCTGCGATCGCGAGTTTATCCTGCAACGAGTGGTGCATCTCCTGACTAGCAGTGCGGATGACAGCAATACCAGCAACCTGATCTTGCAATTAACCCTCACTGAGTTAGTGAAGCAGGTGATGCGAGAACTGGCACAAGCTGAAGAGTCAGACCTTCGCCAGGACAATCTGTTGCAGCAAGCGATTCAAGCCACGACTCAATTGATTGAGGAACAGTCAGAAACCGCTTTGCAATGGGATTTATCACCTTACTTTGAGCGGATCTATCGGTCTCAACGCTGGGTTGCCAAAGAGATGAGTGAACTGGGGATACGCCTCCAACAGGCGCGGCACGGTGAAGTACTGCGTTCACCGCAGGTCATTAGCCATGCTCCGGTTCCCTTTCGGATGGCTGAATTGGGAATTCGGGGGGCTGTAGAAGGGTTGATTGCCCAGCCACTCATGCCCTGTCAGTTAAATATGGAGCGGCTACGACAAGATTACCGGGTGCATGGGCTGAACTTTCCCTGGGAAGTGGGGGTTGATGAGATCACCTTTATTGTCGAGGCAGATGGCAACATCCTCACCTTTCTGGAAGGGTTTCCGGGTTCAGTGATTGAACAAGCCCGCTCAGAATTGGTGCAACTTGCCAGCCGTCTCTACGTGCCAATAGCGGACGGATGAATTAGACAAAGCGATCCTTCAAATCGGTACTGACTGGTAATGTTCTAGGTTTGTTGTTTTCCATCAGAGAAACTGGTTTGATGGAGAGGTTGATC
>QBMH01000127.1 GCA_003249025.1 Leptolyngbya sp.
CATCTCTACATCCCTCAGTTTATCTGATCTGTAGCTACTCCAATTTAATTTGGTATAACCCCGCAATTTCCCACAACAGACCGTCTGTTCGAGCAGCATTTCCCTAAAACGACCTGTAAGTTACTAGGATGGAAGAAAATTGTATTAGCCGCGATTCCTGTAGGAATCGGTTTACGAATTGCGAACTTTTCCCCATTGCTCCATGCCTGACTCTCCTGATTTGAATTATTCTCCACCCGTGACAAAGCAAGAATTGGATGAAGCTATTCATAGCTTTGACACCATTCAAGGTGAGCTTAACTATCGGCAAGCGCAAACTGCCCTGCGGGATTTAGTCGAAGGGTTAGATTTGACGGCTCAAGAGCGGCAGGGATTGGAACCCGAAATCACTGGGTTGGAATCGATGCTGGATAAGCTTGATCGCCAGATTGTTCACATTGCAGCTTTTGGCATGGTAGGACGTGGCAAATCATCCCTTTTAAATGCGTTGCTAGGCGAGACGGTGTTTGAGACGGGGGCGATTCATGGCGTAACCCAGATCCGGCAAACTGCCAACTGGACTGTGACAAACGAAGCGATCGCAGGCAGTGAGCAATCCTTGACGCGGGTGACGGTGAACGCGATCGGGAACTCTCAAATTCAACTGATCGACACGCCCGGTATTGATGAAGTCGATGGCGAAGCGCGAGAAGCATTGGCGCGTCAGGTTGCTCAACAAGCCGATCTAATCCTGTTTATTATTGCGGGAGACATGACCAAAGTAGAGTATCAAGCGTTGTCAGCCTTGCGGACTGCTAGTAAGCCGATCCTCTTGGTATTCAACAAAATTGACCAATATCCGGATGTCGATCGCCAAATGATTTACCGCAAAATTCGGGATGAGCGAGTCAAAGAACTGCTCTCACCGGACGAAATTGTGATGGCGGCAGCATCGCCGTTGGTCGCAAAAGCCGTGCGGCGGGCGGATGGTCGGGTTGCGGCTCAACTTAGTGCGGGAACGCCCCAAATTGATGACCTGAAGCTGAAAATTCTCGAAATTTTGGATCGGGAAGGCAAGTCGCTTGTAGCAGTCAACTCGCTGCTGTTTGCCGATGATATCAACGATCGCCTGGTGGAACGCAAAATGGCGATCCGGGAACAAAGCGCCAATCGGATTATTTGGAATGCAACGATGACTAAGGCAGTGGCGATCGCCCTCAATCCAATCACGGTAGTAGATATTCTCAGCAGTGCGGTGATTGACGTAGCGCTAATCCTGACGCTCTCTAAACTTTACGGCATTCCCATGACTCAACCCGGAGCCTTAGCCCTGCTGAAAAAAATTGCCCTGACTATGGGCGGCATTAGCGCCAGTGAACTGGTTGCTAACCTGGGTTTGAGTTCGCTCAAGGGCTTACTCGGCTTGTCGGCTCCCGCAACCGGAGGAATAACACTTGCTGCCT
This sequence comes from Leptolyngbya sp., assembly GCA_003249025.1. GTDB lineage: Bacteria > Cyanobacteriota > Cyanobacteriia > Leptolyngbyales > Leptolyngbyaceae > ULC077BIN1. The sequence continues at coordinate 1,443 of QBMH01000127.1, forward strand.
ATGCGTCAGTAGCCGTGACTCAGGCAGGCGTGGCAGGCGTTTCAACCTACGCGATCGGGCAGGTGACCAAGACCTATCTCGCGAATGATGCGTCTTGGGGAGCCGATGGACCGAAAGCTGTAGTCACCCGCATTCTTGCATCCTTGGATGAAGACTCGATTTTAAGCCGAATTAAAGGTGAACTCCGCGCTAAGCTCAATCTCAATCAACCGCGATCGCGCTCTTAAAAAGACCTATTGACTCCAGCAGGTATTGTTCATACTTCTTTTAGAGTTGGGTTTCGGCTACGCTCGACCCACAGACTTTAGGACGTTGGGACTTCGGCGTGAACGCTCACACCGAAGTCATTGGCGAAGCCTTCCCAGAGGGAAAAAGAAAATCTTGAAGGGTGAAATCTTTTCTAGAGATCAGCTTATGGCAATGGATGGAACAGCAGATCTGGAAAAAAGTAGTTGAATACTGCCCAAGTGGAAAAGGCGACAGATGTTGCAATAACCGCAAGAACAGGAGCAGTAGAAAGATATCGCAGGAAAAAATTAGCTTGGTTGTTTTGTTTTGCCATGATGCAGTGCTGAATACCTGTAGAACCATTTCAGCTTAACGACAACTGCGATCGCTGCTCTCAACCATAAGAAGGATTCAAACTCAACTAAAGACTGAGCAAATTTAGGCTGAGCAGATTTGTGAATAAAAGTAAGCTGCACATACAAAATAAGTTGATTTTTGACACGAGTTTCTGTAGTTTGAAGCTCCTAAATGGCTTATACAATCCATCCCTCTAGCACCGCTTAGTCAATCGCAAGGTGAGACTTCCCCGTTGCTTGAGTTCAGCCTTACAATCAGACCCGCTGCGATCGCGGTTGGGTGCTTTCCTTTAACCTGTAAGCAGAGACTATAATCGATCGCAAGCCTCAAGTCTTGCCGGAGGAGTCGGTGTCAGAGGAAAACATCAGAAATAGAAAACGGTTTGATGTCGCGCTGTCTTTTCCAGGTGATCGCCGTAGGTTTATCCAAAAAGTAGCAGAGGTTTTAGCCCAGCAGCTTCACCAAGGGCAAGTCTTCTATGACAGATGGTATGAAGCGGAACTTGCCCGCCCAAATTTGGACGTACATTTGCAATCGATCTACCGTGACGAAGCCGAACTTATTGTTGTGTTCCTTTGTGCCCAGTACGAAGAGAAGGAATGGTGCGGTCTAGAATGGCGTGCTATTCGCGATTTAATCAAACAAAAGCAGGATAAGGCAATCATGCTAATCCGGTTTGATAACACTGTTATCTCTGGACTATTGTCTATTGATAGCTATGTTGATGTTGGAAAGCGAAGTTCTATAGATATAGGAGAGCTTATTATTCAGCGGCTTTATCTAAATCGGCAAATAGCATCGCCCCCTCCACCAGTTCCTCTAGATGATGCTGAAATTCAAGCTCCAAGTGATGCCCAAAAAGAAGCGGAGCAACAGGCAAAACGGGAACCAATTCAGCGGGAGCAACAGCCGGCAAGTAAATTGGAACACCTGCTTCAGGGAGAGCAGGGGCAGGGGGATAAATTGGGGCAACTGCTTGCTCAAAAAGAAGCGAGGGAAAAAGCAGACCAAGCACTGATTCTTCGAGAGCGGCGGCGACAGGTAGAAAAACAGGAAAGGCAGCGCCAAGCCGATGTGGTGAAGGGGCAACGGCAAAAAGCAGCGCCAAAAAGACAGATAGATCAATCATTGACCCGACGACAGGTTCTCAAGTGGGCAGTTTCGGCAGGCGTAGGAGTAATGGGAGTGACCGTTGCTAGACAGTTATTAGCATATCAGTCCTCTCAACTTTCGCCATCCTCTACGCCAACTCCATCTCCAACTACCGTCGATTATTCCAATCTGGAGCGGTTTTTGAAAGCAGGGCAATGGCGAGATGCTGACCAGGAAACCGCCAATTTGATGCTGGAAGTGTCGAATCTTAATAACGAAAGTTGGCTAGATACCACTAGCATTCAACCCTTTCCTTGTGAGATTCTGAGTAAAATCGATCGCCTATGGGTAGACATCAGTGGTGGTAAATTTGGCTTCAGTGTTCAAAAGAAGATCTACGTTGAAAACTGTAGCGGCAACCCCGACGGACGGTCTGATGAGAAGGCTAATCAGTGCTTCGGCGATCAGGTGGGATGGCGAGTGAAAGGACAGTGGATCGAGCACTCAGATATAACTTAGAACATCCAGGCACCCCTTAGACATCTCCCTTTCGGGTGTTCCGGTGGTGTGTCAGGGGAGTGGGTTGTTTGTAAGATCTCTCTTCTCTCTCATTGCAACTTGTAAGGTGCTGCTCACGAACTGAAGGGGTTAACAATGCTCAATCGGTTGATTTTCTGAAAATCTTGAATGTTGCGTGTAACCAGAGTGCTTGTCATGGCTAACGCACAGGCTGCAATCAGGGCATCGGGTAAGGCAGTTCGATAATCTCGACGAATTTGAGCAGTTTGATCGAGAATGCTTTCTGTAAGGGCAACACAGGTGAGCGATCGCAAAAACGCTCGAATTTGTTCAGCCTCTTTTTCTGTCAAGGCAGGGTAGCAGAGGAGTTCGACCCAACTAACAGGACAATAAAATCCCGAAACATTTCCTGCAAGAATGTCTTCTACGATTGGTTGAACGACCGGATCACCATTGAAATAGTAGATGAAGATGTTGGTATCAAGTAGATAACGGCTATCTGTTCCATTCATCTCTTAACTGTCGTTGAAACTGGAGGGGGTCAATGCGGTGGGGCAAAAAGCCAAACAGATTGATGACTGGAGGTGCTGTTTCAAGATCAGTCTGTGGCATCGATTGCACCACAACGACCATCTCGACTAGCCCCGGCTCAATAGTATCAGGCAAGGTAATCTCTACTTTGCGATCGCTCTTAACCTCAATTACCTGACGAATAGTTTCCATCTTTGGCTATAAGAGTGGACTCAGAACATTTCCATATTAGACGAACGTTATGCCCTCAACCCAAGAGCATGATGAAATTTGATTTATCGTCTTTTTCCGCGAACTGCCAAGGCAGCGCAAGCGATCGCCCCAAAACCTTAAAAAAACACAGGTAGAAAATTGGTGTGGCTGTCATGATTAGCGCTTCAAACTATGGCGATCGCTGTGAGGTGGTTTCCATTTTACGATCCTCTTCGGGCGATCGCTGCTCGAACGATTGTATCTTTTCTTGCTTTGAGTTCTAACATTTCACGAGTTCAGTGCCAACTTTGGCATGGCATTTTCTATAAAAACTTCCGTATCAGATTAAAATAATCCCTAACCATTAACAAAACTCAAACGCTTATTTAGGCTGAATATGGAGGATTATCAAAATACTTTTTCAGAGCGTCACACTGATACCGCAGCTTTATGCAACTCTGACAGAAGAATAGCTGCCATGCATTTCGGCGGTATTACAATCGAATGTTTACTCAAGGCAATGATCATTGCATCCCTACCAAAGGGTGTGTTTAAAGAATGGAAGACTGACTCATTTGATCCCGGACACACTATCACTAACCCAGGACACAGCTATGGTGAAGCGCTCAGGCGGCATAATCGATTGAATTCTAGAATTCAAAAGTTCCCTGAGGTAATGAAGTGGCTTCAAGACATCGAACATCCAAATCAGCATTTTATAGATATGCGTTATTCTTGCGGTGACCCTGATGATGCAAGCTACAAACAATGGCTAGACTCATATCAGCGCCTTAGAGGATGGTTACAGAAACAAGCCACTCAACTTTAAGGAGGAGAGATGCAAGAAACTTGGCAGGGAAAACTCAAGCACCAACTAACAAACCAATATGTAGCAAGATCCCACGGCTGGGTTGATATAAACATTTCTACATCTGGCTTACTGAATTTAACTATTGTGAGTGATAGTTTTTCTGATTTGTCCATATCTCAGCGCAGGGAAACCATATTAAATTTCTTACAACAGTCACAAGTTTCTCTATCTCCTGGTTTTTTGTCCCTTTACACACAACATGAGGCTGGGTCTCTTAATCTGTCGCAACCACAGGCTGTTAATGGAGGCTCAGTATATACTTGGCAAGATTTAGCTTTACAAGCAGCTAATCCCCAAAATCAATCGCAGCCTATTCAGCGTGAACCAAGTATTCCTCGAACTGTGACATTTTATTCTTTTAAAGGAGGAGTAGGGCGAACCACAGCATTAACGCATGTTGCGTGGATTCTTGCGTTACGTGGTCGCAAGGTTGTAGCTGTGGATTTGGATTTGGAAGCGCCCGGTTTAAGTACAGCGTTCAACTTAAACCCTCAACCAAAATATGGAATTGTTGACTATTTTTATGAACGTTCCTACTTACCAGAGGGGGTAGAACCTAATATCTCAGTAGCTCAAATATTTGGTGAAGTTAGGATACCTAACGCTACAGGAAGATTATTTGTCGTTCCTGCCGGAACTCTGAATCTCGACTACATTTCTAAAGTTGATGATTTACGAGCAACTACTGTTACTGATAGTGGAGAAAACCTCTGGTCTATTTTTAGCCGCGAAATTCAAGAACAGTTGAAACCAGATATTTTGTTAATTGATTCACGAACTGGAATTAATCAATGGGGAGCTTTATCACTATTACAAGCGGCAGATGAAGTAATCGTGTTCTTATTTCCAAATGAGCAAAATCGTCAGGGGATTAGTTTACTTCTACAATCACTTCAATCCTTTAGAGATCTATCCATAAACTTTGTGTTCACTCCAGTTCCTGATACAACCGAAGTTGGGATGGCTAAGATAAGAAGGATGTGGAAGTTCTTACGTGAAACAGTTAGAGATAGAGCAAGTGAAGATGATGAAACAGTTGAAGGTTCATCTAGAGAAAGTGAACCAGATTCAGATGACTCGCTTTCTGAGGCAGATCCATTAGTGGTTCCTTACTTGTCCCCGATTGCTTTAGCTGATCGTTATCCCGTACCAGCACTTTTAGACTATTACACTCGAATTGCTAACCTGATTGATGAAGAAACCGATGAACTTCAACGAAAAACAATTTTAACTGGTTCAACTCGTCGCTGGGACATTATTAAGAGCCTAAAATTTCCAGAAGTTAATGCGGCTGATCCACAGCAAGATCTGAGTTTGCTCTTTCAACGAACCACTGATTTTGAGAAATTCCTAGACGATACTAACTGTCTTATCAGAGGACGAAAAGGAACTGGTAAAACCGCTCTCTACTTGCTTTTACTAAAGCATAACAGTGTTGCTCAACAACTTGCTCACGGTCGGTTAGATAGCACCATTTGTCTTTCTGGACATGGTAGATTTCATGAAAGTCGTCCATCTCGTGATGAGTTCCAGGTGATTCATAAAGGTTTGCAGGAAAGTAATGGATCATGGGAAGCATTTTGGAGAGCCTATCTATTATTTAGAATAATTAAAGAAAATAATTTTAGTTTTCCTAAGGGTAAAAAAGGTGAGAAGTTTAGTGCCCTGAAAAAAATCATTAATGATTTATCTGGTGAAGGGTGGCAGTATGAGCATACCCAAAGCTTGCTTCAACTATCCAGTGATTCTAATCTACTTCTCATAGTCAAAGATGCTCTAGATATCTTTCATGAAAATGTGCAAAAACAGTCTCAAAAACTGTGGTTTCTCTATGATGATTTAGATGAAGATTTTCCTGAGAAGGATGAGGTAAGACAGCAATCTTTGATTGGGTTATTTCAACTTATTCAAGCTTGTGATGCAAGGAAGATAACATCGATTCGATTTAAAATTTTCTTAAGAGAAGATATTTGGAATCGTTTAAGTTTTGACAATAAAAGCCATTTCAATGGACGTGATCTTCTTTTACAGTGGAATCGGGTTGATTTTCTTCGGCTTGCACTTCGCCAAGCAACTCAGTCTAAGGAATTCAAGAATTTAGTAGATCGGTTTTCTCCTGTCGAAAGTATTGATCAAGCTAGTGAGGAAGCTGTTGATCGAGCCTTGGAACTCCTTTGGGGCAGCCGTCGCAGATCAGGCACCAAAGCTAAGTATGTAACAAGATGGGTTTATGAACGTCTTACAGATTCAAGTAGTACTACTTTTCCTCGCAGTTTAAGCATTTTGTTGAGAGGGGCGAAAGAGCAGGAACTAACTTATCAAGGGCAATCATCTAAACAAACACCCACAGACCGTTTGTTACGAGGAACATCTCTGGAGGTTGGACTGAAGAAAGCCTCAGAAGAACGTTGTCAGGCAGTTAGGGAGGAGTATCCTGATTTGAGGAAATTTTTTGATGATCTAAAAGGAATCCGAGCTTTACTGCCAAAGGAAGTGTTGGAACCTCTGTGGCAGTCATCAGCACAGGGTGTTGTCCCAACGTTTGACGATTTCTCAAATTTGTTAAGTGAAATCGGTATTGCTGAATGGCGTGAGAAGGATCAACGCTATAAGTTTGCAGATATTTATGTATATGGTTTTGAGATGAATCGTGTAGGCGCGGTGTAATGTCGTGTAGTTTGATCCATGCCTGCACGATCGCGGCTTCTGATGGAGTAGCGATCGCCCTTCTTTTACAGCAAAGCTGACAGCGGCACAACTACCAGCAGGATTGTGATGTTGATTAAAGTTATCGCGATTACTTTTTCTTTTTCCCTTTTTCCTTCTTCGCTTTGCCATCTAAATGACCATCAACTTTGTTATTCAAGCCATAAACTTCACGGGAGCCTGCTAACGCCACTAACGTCACTTCTTTTTCATCGCCTGGTTCAAACCGAACGGCGGTTCCGGCAGGGATATCCAGGCGCATCCCATAGGCTTGAGCGCGACCTGACGAGTCAGCGCTTGCGCTACCGCACTGCAATGCCTGATTCACTTCATAAAAGTGGAAGTGGGAGCCAATTTGAATCGGGCGATCGCCCGTATTTGCCACCATCAGCGTCACTGTAGGTCGTCCCGCATTCAGTTCAATCTCGCCCTCTTCAATCAGCAGTTCACCTGGAATCATAAGTCACTCCTTTTAATTATTGTTTCGATTTAATTGCCAGCGCCACAAATCCCCATCTTCAGGGTCGTGAAAGGCTTCTACCTGTTTCATGCCGACTTTTTCTAGCACTCGTGTGGAAGCATTGAGTGCTGCCAGAGTGTGAGCTTGAACTACTGTAACGAATGGATGGGTAAAGGCATAGTCAATCAGCTTGAGAGCCGTTTCAGTTGCCAGTCCTTGATTTTGGTAGGCAGGTATAATTTCGTAGCCAATTTCTACCATGCCTGAGTCATCTGGCTTGCCCTTAAATCCGCCAAACCCAATCAAAACCTTGTCGGCAGCGTGAATAAACAAATACGTCCACCACCCTGCCAACGATGGATCTAGTTTCAATGCCTTGTAGGAATAGGGGATCACTTCAGGAAACTCCGTCCAATGCTCAGGAATTGAGATGCCTAAGTGTTGCTCTAGTTTGCTGGGATTAGTTTCTAGCCAGTCCAAATGTTCCAGGGCACAGGAGAACAGCAGCAGGCGATCGCTTTTCAACATAAGAACGCTTACCGAATGGGGTTATGCACTGTCACCAATTTGGTGCCATCGGGGAAGGTTGCTTCCACTTGGACATCGTGAATCATGCTGGCAATGCCGTCCATGACATCGGCTTGAGTTAACAAGGTGGTGCCGTAGCTCATCAGATCCGATACAGTGCGCCCATCCCGTGCGCCTTCGAGAATTGCGGCGGTGATATAGGCGATCGCTTCTGGGTAATTCAGCTTTACGCCTCGTTCCTTACGCCGTTCCGCCAGCAGTGCAGCAGTGAAAATCAGCAGTTTATCTTTTTCTTGCGGAGTTAATTGCATAGTACGTTCTATTCCTCACGTCCAATAATAATCTCAAGCTCATTAAGCAATAGCAGCAGATCTTGAGTGATTGTACTTTAAGTCAAAAGTGTTTCATTTAGAGTTGCCAAACGCGAGGAGTGCAGGCAGAGCGCTGGAGATGGGTTGATCGCACCAGTTGCCAGACTGCCATTAGCCACTGCCGTGCTTCCATTGTAGAACTGCCGCGATAGCGGCACAGTAGCCCACACAGCAAACGAGTGACACCAATTTCGCCAGAGGTGCCTAGCCAGAGCGATCGCGCTTTTTCGACCAGTTCAGGCTCCACGGGTTGCCCAACAAAAGCGAAACTGCCCACAATGGGGCTTCCTGCTAACCCATGAAGACTGTGAAAGGTTTCCTCACTGCCCGGAAGCCATTGGCGATCGATCCATAATGGGCGATCATCTTGCCAGACCTCGGTGTGCGATCGCCAGTTTCCTTGGACAAACTTTTCGCCCCGTGCCGTCCGTCCAAAGCGAGTCATATCCCACCCCAGCCAACAGGCACCCGGCGCTAAATCAATCCGCATATCCTGCCGATAAATTGCCTGGTCAAACACAATGGTTTCTTGGGGGAGCCACTCTAAGCAAGCGCCTTCTGCCAAGTGAATCTGTATAGTTTGTTGGGCTTCTAACCCAGTGGAGCGATAGAGTTTGGCAGCGGCAGCGGTGGTGATCAGTGCCTGCGCTTTGGATTGTAAATGAATATCAAAAGACAGGCGATCGCCGCCCACAATGCCACCCGCTGTATGCAAAATCACGCTATGACACACGGTTTCACCTTCAGGATAGAACGGTCGCTGTACCTTTAAGGGCGCTTTCACCTGCTCGGATATGAGGCTCGTAGCATTTTCCTGCCGTTCAAAGTTGAGGTGGAGCTTTCCGTGCCAAGGCTGAGTTAAAAGATGGGTCATTATTTGTAGTGCGATCGTTTTAGTTGCGTGCTTGTTCGTCTAAACTTGACTTTAGTTGAACATAAATCCTCCTGAAAGTTATAGGCAACTCTGTAATTTCCTTTATTCAAAGTCTCTTTTCTGCGGGTATGGTTTAGTGGCAAAACGAAGCTTCCCAATCTTTCGTTATGGTGTATTAAGGAAACTATGCATAAAGCTCAGATCAGGAGCTTCATTTTAGTAGGAATTGGCATAAGTTTGGTTGCTTGTCGATCGCCCACATCATTGTCATCAAGCGTCCAATCTACAGCCTCACCCGCGATCTCGGCTTCTCCATCTGCTGCCCAAACCATTGAATACAAAACTTACACGCTGGCGCGAAGTGTAGTTCACACCATATTAATCCCACCACAAAGTCAATTCCTGCTTACCCCTGCGGTATCGGGCACCGTTGAACCCATCGGAGAACTTGCTCAGCGATATGGAGCGATCGCTGCCATTAATGGAGGATATTTTGATCCCGAAAACCAAAAAACAATTTCTCCAGTCACGATGCAAGGGAACACGATCGCCAAACCTGAAGACAATCAGCGCTTGATGTCCAACCTCGATTTATTGCCTTATCTCGACAAAATTCTCAATCGCTCTGAGTTTCGCCGCTACCAATGTGGAAAAGTCATTCAGTATGATACTACCCGCCGTCAAATGGTTCCCCGCGCGGACTGTCAGCTTCAAGACTCGCTGGGTGCGGGGCCTCAACTGCTGCCAAATGCAACTTTAGAGGAGGAAGGCTTTTTAGAGGTTCGCAACCAAAAAGTGATTCGAGATCCGTTAGGCATCAATCAGCCCAATGCTCGGAGCGCGATCGGCATCACTCGAAACAATACGATTATTTGGGTCATGGTGGCCCAAAAGCCTGAAAGTCCAAGCAATAGCGGTATGACAATCCCAGAGCTAACGAATTTTATGAAAACCTTGGGAGTGGAAAAGGCGATGAACCTAGATGGCGGCAGTTCTGCTTCGCTCTACTACCAAGGCAAGACAATCTACGGCAAGGTGAATGAGTCGGGCAAGCCAGTTCAGCGATCGATTAAGTCAGCCTTACTGATTCAGCCCATTAAAAAGCCAGAGAACTAGCTCTCTGGCTTTTAATAGATTCGCAGATCTGGACAGATTTTAGCAGAACTATTCTTCGCGACCTGCCACCACACTTGCCACTACCCGCTCTGGGTCGGATACGGCAACTACACCCTCTGGCATCACAAGTTCATTCACATGAATCGCACTGCCTACTTCTAGATCAGAAACATCCACTTCAATCCCTTCAGGAATAATCGATGCCGCACATCGCACTGCTAAAGATCCCATCGAAGTTTCCAAAGAACCCCCGCCCAGTTTCACTCCGGTTGCAATACCCACAAAATGGATAGGAACATCTACTTCTAAGTCACCGTGATCGGCAACGGCATAAAAACTAACGTGATAAGGAGTACCGCGCCAAGGATGGGTTTGTACCTCTCGCAACAGTGCCTTACCTGCCCAAGGCACTTCAGGAACCGTAATATCAATCAGGGTGTTATTAATCGAGGCTTGTCGCATTAAACGCTCAGCTTCTTTTGCACTTAGCACTAAAGAAATGGATTCTATGCCCTTGTGCCCATACAAAACAGCAGGCAGTTTTCCAGATTTGCGGAGAGCGTTGGGTTTGCTTCCATCAGGACGGGTTTGGCATTCAATCGAGAGTTTCATAACAAAAAATTAAGGATAAGGAGCTAGAGAAAATTTTGGCAGTTAGCAGTCAGCAGTTCGCTAGTAGCTATTAAACTTCAATCGTTTGATTAAGGGTTCCCGCAGAAGTAGTGCCGTTTGAATATAGCAGAGCGCGTTTAGGTCCATGAATTGGATCTTCAACAATGATGGTTTGATCACGGCTTGCTCCTAAGGAGACGATCGCGATCGGCACTTCCATCAACTCTGCCAATAGTTTGAGATAATCTAGGGCTTGCTTCGGCAATTCATCTAAAGAACGACAGTGCGCGGTCGGTTGCTTCCAACCGGGAACGGTTTTATAAATGGGTTCGCAGTTCGCAAAGATTCGCGAATTGCTGGGAAAATCTTGGCGACGCTCCTGTTTCACTTCATAGGCAATACAGACTTTGATCTCATCCAGTTCATCTAATACATCGAGTTTGGTGATTGCTAGGCAATCTAACCCGTTAATCCGAACGGCATATCGACCAATAACAGCATCAAACCAGCCACACCGTCGCCGCCGTCCAGTGGTAGTGCCAAACTCAGCGCCGCGATCGCACAGCAAATCACCCATCTCCCCGTGCAGTTCAGTCGGGAAAGGACCTTCTCCAACACGGGTAGTATAAGCCTTTGCCACACCAATCACGCGATCGATCATGGTTGGACCCACGCCTGTGCCCACACAAGCTCCCCCTGCCACAGGGTTAGAAGAGGTGACATAAGGATATGTCCCATGATCCAGGTCGAGCAGGGTTCCCTGTGCCCCTTCAAATAGAATATTTCGTTTGCTTTGAATTGCATCGTAGATTCGCAGCGAAGAATCAATCACATGAGGACGCAAGCGTTCCGCATAAATTAAATATTCTTCAATTACAGCTTGGGGATCAAGGGGAGGAAGATTATAGAGCTTTTCTAAAATAACGTTTTTGTATTCAACCGTCCAACGAAGCCGCTTACGCAACGAGTCTGCATCCATTAAGTCAATCATACGAATGCCAGTTCGTTCTGACTTGTCGGCATAGGTTGGACCAATTCCGCGCCCGGTCGTCCCAATTTTGTGTTCCCCCCGACGCTCTTCTGATGCCTGATCAATTAAGCGGTGATAAGGCATTGTTACATGGGCAGTTTCGGAAATGAGCAGGTTCGCCGTTGAAATCCCTAACTCCCGAAGCTGATCCAGTTCGCCTAACAATACTTTTGGATCAATAACCGTACCGCATCCGATAATGCATTCTGTATCAGGATAAAGAATACCTGACGGGATGAGGTGCAGCTTAAAGGTCTGATCCTTAACAACAACGGTATGCCCAGCATTTACCCCGCCTTGATAGCGAACGACCATATCCGCTGAGTTGCTAAGCAGATCTGTGATTTTTCCTTTTCCTTCATCGCCCCATTGGGCACCCACTACAATGACGTTAGCCAAGATTTTTTATAGCGTTAGAGTTTGCACAAACTCTTATTATTAAGATCGTTTGACCCTTATGTCAACCCGAATATTAAAACTCAAGCAAAAATGCTTTTGAGTGTATTGATGACTCGACGTTTGAAAGATAGTTGTCGAAGATTTTGCCTCAGGGTTGTCAGAGCCGCTTGAGTTTCGTGATCGAGTGGAGCAAGTTTGAAAGCTTGGAGGGCATCTTGGTAATCTGCGATCGCTTTGCCCCCTAAGACCACGGTGTGAGTCGTATCAAAATCCAACACATAGCGCAATGCAAGTGCGGTCATCGAAAAGCCAGCAGGAACCAAAGACTGGTAAACCGCATACTGTTCTGTTTTTGCGTCATTCATCCAAGACGAGCGAATATCGTCTTTAGCCAACTGCGGTTTGTGTTGAAAGTATTTGCCAGTTAGCAGTCCCGCTTCAAATACTCCTCGTATCATGCCGCCTAAAGCATGACTCTGCACTAAGTTGAGCATTTTTTCAGGGTAGGTGAGCAACGATTGGGAAAACATCACCACCTCTACAGCATTCTTGCGGCTTAGTTGTTCCACCAAATTTGCATTATCGGTGGAAATGCCATAGAACCGAATCTTTCCCTCCTGTTTCAAAGTGTCTAGGATTTGCTTCCCTTCATCCAGTAACTTTGCATTTGGAGGACTGTGGTAAAGGTAAAGATCTACATAATCGGTCTGTAATCGCTCCAAACTCCCTTCTAAGCTTTTCCGAATAGTCTGGGGGTGACAATCGATTACCCGTTTTCCAGTATCACCCCGCCGCAAGCCAAATTTTGTACTCACAATCCAGCGATCGCGCCGATCTCGCAGGGCTTCTCCAACCCGCCGTTCTCCTTCGCCGGCTCCATAGATTTCTGCGGAGTCAATTGTATTGATCCCGAAATCCTCGCAGGCGTGAATCAAATTGATCACCTGATCACGCCCAACGTCTATGAAACCATCGGCTTTGCCATCTAGGGTGATAGGTCCACTGAGCTGCCAAGTTCCGATCGCGATCGCAGAGGTTTTGAGATTGGTGCGCCCTAGAGTGCGGTACTCCATATCAACGGCTCCCCGATGGTAAGCCAAAGGTTTGCTTAGCTCAGATCTTGCACCATTTTCAACAAGGGCTTGTCAAGAGGACAAAAAGCTGAAA
>QBMH01000128.1 GCA_003249025.1 Leptolyngbya sp.
CAACCTCTCCATCAAACCAGTTTCTCTGATGGAAAACAACAAACCTAGAACATTACCCGATGCGGATGATCCTCAATGCTCTGATTCGAGACAACAAAACCTGGCAGGCTCCAGCTTAGCCAGCTTGTCATGACAATTCAATCATCGAGATCTTAAACGGATTGCCAGAGCCGCAGCTTTGCTATGCCCATTGAGATTTAGAGTAGATTGCTCCTTCTTACTTGACTTTCAAGACAATCGCTACCGACTCTAAGCTTGCATTGGGTTTCGTCACACTCGAACCGACCTATAGGCAAGCAATGGCACTTCGGAGGACTTTATCAAAAGTCAGATGAATTAGTGAAGAATGGCTGATAACGCTGGCGAAGATTAGTAATCGTCTTGTAATCATTAGTAACAGGCATGTCGTTAGAGTTTATGCCATATCTCTCTAGATTACGTGCAATAGAATTGGCTCTATCCATCGAATTAAGAGCTATTGCAAGAGCGGCTTTATTCTTCGCTGAAGCCTGTCCTTCTGCAATACCAATTGCTACACCAAAGTCGTAGACTTCACCATAGCTAGATGACCTGTAAATAGTATACCTATAATCTCCGTGCAGAGAAAAAATTTGTTGATAGATGTATTTCATGCTTACAGGAAGGATCCCAGGCGAACCGTCCTGATAAATGTAACCACTATTTCCAGAAAATCGAATGGCATTCAACTATTGGATGTTGAGGGGAATATTATTTCCTTGCAGAGTTTGCACTTCATTTCGAATAGTATTGAGAGTATTTGGGAGAGCATTGCTGCCTCCTACTGAGGCAAAGTATGATGCGAAACCCAAGCACACACCAAGTGTATAAACTGAACCAGCCTTCACGCCAGCGAATGCGGAAGATGTGAATGCAGTGAACATTGTTATTATTGTACAGCCGATGAAACAAGCGACGCATTTAGTGAGAAACATAATTTTCTTCAGATGTTTGCTAATGTTCAATTACGAGCAATCCAACCAACTTAGTTTCTGTTGACATTTGGCAGAATGGAAATAGAACTCCTCGATTTTCTCCATGCTCCTGACTCTAGATGACCGCACTTAGTAGGGAATATTATCAACAGCACTTACTATAGCCCTACGAAGTTGTAGCAGGATGTATAGTTGGCTCATCAAAGAGGCTTGATAGAAACCCTATGTCGGACCCCTAGTCATAGAGAGTGATACGCGTGCCAGAAATTGTCAGCCTTCGCTCTGTAAGGATGATGGCTGGTTGGTGGTGGGACATGGACTTGATTCCTAGGCTTTGGTGCCGCATTCGGGGCAAAAGCGGTTCGTGGAAAGGATCTTGGCACCGCAACTGCTGCAATGAACCAATTGGGGCGTTTTTTCGAGATGTTTATGGTCTGGCAAACCGACCATCTGGGCATTGTTTTTCCCCGATGGCACCATGGGATAGCAGTTTTCATCTCGCTTGACCCGCACATCCATGAGTACTGGACCTTTGTGTGCTAACAGTTCAGCGATCGCGCCCTTCAACTCATCCCGCGATCGCACAATCATTCCCTTAATGCCAAATGCCTCTGCTAGCTTGACAAAATCGGGCATACTCGGCTGCATATTGGATTGAGAATAGCGCTCATCGTAGAATGCCTCTTGCCACTGGCGCACCATACCCTGCCAGCCATTGTTGATGATGATCGTTTTGGCGGCAATGCCATATTGTGCCAGAGTTCCCAGTTCTTGCAGGTTCATCTGAAAGCTGGCATCGCCGCTGATACAAATGACTTCTTCATTCGGCAATGCCACCTTAGCGCCCATCGCCGCAGGCATTCCAAAGCCCATGGTGCCCAATCCGGCGCTAGAAATCCAGCGACGCGGACCATTTTTAAGAAACTGGGCTGCCCACATTTGATGCTGCCCCACATCGGTCGTGTAGTAAGCGTGGGGTGCCTGGGTTGCTACTTCCACAATTACCTCTTGCGGGGAAAGGCTATCGGCATAGTGGGGCACCACCAGGGGATAATCTTCACGCCAGCGATCGATGCGGTTCAGCCACGCTCGATTGCGATCGCTCTCAAATTGATCGCCGTCTTCTTTACTCCGGCGCAGCATGTCAATCACGACATTACGGACATCCCCCACAATTGGCACATCCGG
Source organism: Leptolyngbya sp. (assembly GCA_003249025.1). GTDB lineage: Bacteria > Cyanobacteriota > Cyanobacteriia > Leptolyngbyales > Leptolyngbyaceae > ULC077BIN1. Next base: position 2,142 of record QBMH01000128.1, read on the forward strand.
GGCGCGATTTTTGCCCACCTCCGCCGGGTCGATGTCAATGTGAATTACCTTAGCGCGTGCGGCAAATTCATCCAGTTTGCCCGTCACCCGATCATCAAACCGGGCACCCACTGCAATCAGCAAATCGCATTCCATCACGGCAAAGTTGGCGTAAGCCGTGCCATGCATTCCCAACATGCCGACTGACAGAGGGTGGTGTTCATCAAAGGCACCCAAGCCCATCAAGGTGGTGGTGACAGGTAGGTTAAACAATTCGGCTAACTGCTGAATTTCCGCATAGGCATTAGCCGCGATCGCGCCCCCGCCCACATACAGCAACGGCTGTTTTGCTTCCCGAATCAAGCGTAGCGCATTGGCAATCTGATTGGGGTGCCCCTTCACCGTTGGACGATAACCCGGCATTTTGACGGAACCCGCTTCCACCGGCACATAGTCAAATTCTTCTGCACCCACATCCTTGGGAATGTCTACCAACACTGGACCCGGACGACCGGTGCTAGCGATATAAAATGCTTCGGCGATCGTCTGCGCCATTTCTCTCGGATCGCGCACCACATAAGAGTGTTTTACGATCGGCAGCGTAATGCCGTAGATGTCGGTTTCTTGAAAGGCATCCGTGCCGATCGCGTGGCGCGGAACCTGCCCCGTAATGAACACCATCGGAATCGAATCCATGTGAGCCGTGGCAATTCCGGTGACTAAGTTTGTGGCACCTGGACCGGAAGTTGCGAAACACACGCCCACTCTGCCAGTTGCACGAGCATATCCATCCGCAGCATGAGCAGCACCCTGTTCGTGCCGCGCTAGAATGTGCCGGAGTTCTCCACGGGCTTCAAAGCGGTAGAGTTCATCATAAATCGGCAGAATAGCACCGCCAGGATAGCCAAAAAGATCAGTTACACCATGGCGCTTTAAGCTATCCATTAAGGCGTAAGCGCCCGTTACCCGTTGAACCGCGACACGTTGAAGTTGCACAGGAGAGTCCTCGTCAGTCTTCAGATGATTTTTGTATCGAATGCTGCATTAATGCTTGAAATCCAGTCTAGAGCGGATTTTGATTCTCTGTCGAGAAAATCTCAGTCGAAATCAAATATATAAGCTCCGTAACGTCTATTTGACAAGCATCTCAATCAGATAAACATTGATTTTACATCAGCTTTCGCTGACATTTGAAAAGGATTGTAACGAAAATTGGGTCTTCTATAACCCTGCACCTTGTTTAGAAACGTTTTATGGTTTCAACTCTTGACCCGCTCGCACCCAACCCATCCTTCGAGCAACAGCTAGATGCGTCCGATCTGACCCGTCCGATGAAGTGGCTGTGGGCGTTATCTGCGGGTTTAATTCTTCTAGATGGCTTCGATTTTTTCATCATTGGTGTTGCCCTGCCCTTTTTGCAGCAAGATTTTGGCTTGGGGACAGCAGAAATTGGCGCGATCGCCGTGGCAGCTTTAGCGGGGTCACTGGTGGGAGCGCTGATTTTGGGACCGATCACCGATCGCGTCGGACGGCAGCGGATGCTGATTGTGGATGTGATCCTGTTTTTGGTGGCAACCTTGGGAACAGTGATTGCCTGGAATGTCGCAGCCCTGGTGATCTTCCGTTTTTTGGTGGGCGTGGCGATCGGTGCCGACTATCCCATTAGCGTTGCCTACATTACCGAGAATGTGCCGACTCGATGGCGCGGTCGCATGGTGATTGGTGCATTTACCTTTCAGGCGATGGGGGCGCTATTGGGTGCATTAACGGGACTGGTCGTAATCTACGGGTTTCAAGTGGTGTATCCCGATCCAGTTCAGCCTGCCATTCACTATGCATGGCGCTGGATGCTAGGAGTGGGTTTGGTGTTGGCGATCGCGGTTGGCATTCTGCGGTTTAGTTTTTTGCTCGAAAGCCCTAGTTATCACTTGGCGCGAGGCGAATATGATGCCGCATCCAAAGCCGCTTCGATTTTGTTAGAAGAGGCGATCGCTCTCACGCCAGATACCGATCCCCCCAATCAAACCCCCAACCTTAACCTTGGCGATTTGTTTTCACCCGCCTATCGCCGCAATACCCTACTGGCATCCATTCCCTGGTTTTTGCAAGACATCGCCACCTATGGCATTGGCATCTTCACCCCCGTGATTTTGGCAACACTGGCATATTCAACCGAAGATACCCTTTTAGCAAAAGAATTTGCTGCTGCTCAAGGGTCTGCGATCGTGGATTTATTTCTAGTTGCAGGATTTTTGCTAGCCGTGCTGCTGATTGATCGCCTGGGTCGCATTCAGCTACAAATTATCGGCTTTTTGGGAATGGCGATCGGGTTAACCATTTTGGCGATCGCACCGCTACTTCATTTGCCGCCCGAATGGAATGTAGCCATGATATTCCTAGGCTTCTTCATCTATAACCTGATGATGAATATGGGTCCTAATTCCACAACTTTTTTACTATCTGGTGAAGTGTTTCCCCCCTCTATTCGCGCGAGTGGAGCAGGGATTGCAGGCGCGATCGCCAAATCTGGAGCCATCCTAGGCACCTTTACCCTGCCGTTCATTAGAGATACTGAGGGCGAGACAACCTTGCTATTCATCCTAATGCTAGTCTGCTTGCTGGCAGCCGGAATGACCTATCTATTAAGAATAAAAGTCTTAAGCGGGGTAGGTTTTCCTCAAACAGACCAAAACTGAGCCATCTTAAAAGATAGTGAAGTATGGGTAGAATAACTGCTACTTAAGATAGAAAAACTAATCGATTGAATCGTCTATGCTCAGTGATGAATTAATTCAACAATGAATTAATTATTAAATTTACTGCTATTGGATAAAAAAATGTTCTTAAAGCATAAGAGAGATGGTGCGCTGATCAAAGTTTTGGATGCTGAAGCTGTATTTAATCCGATGCAGCCGACTATTTCGGGCAGAATTCAAAATGGAGAAGAAGAGCAAGATCCAGAAGAATTTGACAAAAACAGCTTGATTTTTCCCTCGGATGAAAGCTTGCCTCAATGCTGGACAAACCCAGATTATCAAAGCTCTTTATGAAATAGCGAATGCTGTGTATTAATTAGCAAGTCTATCGGTAGCCATAGATCGTAAGCCTTATGAGGCTTACAATGTTTTACTAATAGTACTGATTATTCAATTTAATAAGCCAGCTTCTACATAAAGCTAATTTAGCTAAATAGGGTTTTTAACGAGATAGGGTTTTTAACGAGCTTTTCGAGAAAAATATGCTTGTAAATCAAGTTTGCACAGGGAATGTTTTAGTAGTTGACGACTCGGCTGATAACCGATTTTTAGTACAAACAACATTGGAATATGGCGGGTATGGAGTTGAATTAGCAGAAAATGGCAAAATAGCTTTGGAGAAGATCGAGCAGCTTTTGCCAGATCTGATTTTGCTCGATGTGATGATGCCCGGAATGGATGGTTACGAAGTTACCCGGCGGATTCGTCAAAACATAGACCTTCCTTATATCCCAATTTTATTAATCACGGCGGATGAACGATCCAGTGTGGTTAAAGGACTGGATATGGGAGCCGATGATTTTATTCGCAAACCTGTGGATGTAGATGAGCTTTTGGCACGAGTGAGAGCGCTGTTGCGATTGAAGCACAGCATTGATGACCAAGAACATATGGTGCGTCAGCAAGAAGATTTTGTCATGCGATTGACTCATGACTTGCGAACTCCTCTCGTTGCCGCAGATAGAATGTTGGGGTTATTCCAACAAGAGGCACTCGGTGAGCTATCAGCAGACATGCGTGAAGCGGTTGGCAGCATGATTAAGAGCAACAGCAATCTGCTGCAAATGGTTAATACTTTGCTAGAAGTGTACCGTCACGAGGCTGGCTCTAAAACCCTTACTTTTGTACCGTGTAATTTGCGAGAAATTGTAGATGAAGTGATCCATGAGTTGTCGCCTTTAGCAACAGAACGCAGTTTGGCGCTGATTTCTGAAATGGAAGAAGGGTCTGAGCTTGAAAACACTAACAAGCAACAGATCGCAGCAACCGTGATGGGCGATCGCATGGAGTTGCGTCGAGTTTTGACAAATCTAGTTGGCAATGCCATTAAGTTTACCGATGCAGGATGGGTCAAGGTTCGTTTAGTTGAGCCAGTGGCGATGAAGGCTGCGTCAGTGGTGATTGAAGTGAGTGATAGTGGCACTGGAATTGCGTTGGAAGAGCAGAAAACATTATTTGAGCGTTTTCGTCAGGGCAAACATAAGCGATCCGGCAGTGGCTTAGGGTTGTATTTGTCGCATCGGATTATTGAGTCACATCACGGAAGCATTAAGCTTCAATCTGAACCCGGAAAAGGCAGTGCATTTACTATTTCTTTACCCGCGATCGCAGAATAGGCTTCAAAAAAATTACTTTCTAATATTTAATTGAGATTAATATATAACTAGCGATCGCACCATTTTTAAGTCACAACTTCAATAAACTGCTCTCAATTTCTTATCACTAAAATCCTTATGAAACGCATTTTGATTGTTGACGATATCGTTGATAACTCTGACTTACTTCAAATATTTTTAGAAGGGGAAGGGTATCAAACTGATGTTGCCAATAGTGGCGCGATCGCACTAGCAAAAATTGTGGCAGAGTCTCCAGATCTCGTGTTGTTAGATGTGATGATGCCTGGAATGAGTGGATATGAAGTGGTTCAGCAGATTCGCCAAAATTTGAAATTATCAACGCCAATCATGTTGGTTACAGGCAATGATCAGCCTGCTCTCAAAGAAGGGATAAGTGTAGAGACTGAGGATTTTATTCAGAAACCAATTGATTTCGATCACCTATTAAGCCGGATTCAGGCATTGCTCAGTTGATATTTCTGCAATGTGAGCGCGATAAAATTAGATGCTCCAATTAACTTAAAGACGCAATTTGAGAATCTAGGTTGTCTAGCAGAACCATTTTTTGCGGCAAAACCACTGCAAAAGTAGACCCAACGCCAACTTGAGAAGTGAGATGGATTTTGCCCTGCAATAGCTCTACCAGTTGAACCACAATTGCTAATCCTAAACCTGTACTATCTGGTGAAGGAGATTGATGAGTTGACGTTACTCGATAGAAAGGCTCAAAAATTTGAGCTTGTTCTTCTAAAGGAATACCGATGCCAGTATCGGTAACCGCAACTTCCCAAGTGTCACCATCAATCAATCGACAAGCCAAGGTAATGCTACCTACTTCGGTATAGCGAATCGCATTACTCAGCAAATTAATGAGAACCTGTTTGAGTCGAAATGCATCCGTGAGAATCTGCTGTGGGGCGCGATCGCAATCCTGGATAAATTTCAAGCCGCGAACCTCAACCAAAGGATGAACCACTTCCACTACAGCTTGAATGATCTCTTCCACAGAAACGCTGACCGGGTGAGCCTGCATTTTGTTAGCATCCGATCTCGACAGTTCAAGCGCATCATTGATCAGGCACAGCAATTGACGACCGTTTCGCAACACTCGCTCAATATGGTTAATGTTTGGCGCTGTATCTCTTACTTCGGTCTCGCGCTGTTGCCGTAAAAACAATTCAGCGTAGCCAATGATGGAGTTGAGCGGCGTTTTTAACTCATGGGCTAAGGTCGATAGATGTTCTTGATTTGCTTGAATCAAGCGATTCAGTTCTTGCACGGTCAATGTCAGTTGACTTTGAAGCTGTTCTAACTCGCGTAAACGTTCTTGCACATAGCTTTTGAAGCACTGGGCGATCGCCGCATCAATCACGGCAGACACCATCGACATTGCCAAAAATACTTCTGGGGTGGTTGCCTGAATCAACTCATCTTGCAAATTCGCCAAGATAGTGGTTCGCAGCAAATGATATTCACGCACAATCTCCGTCGGGTCAAAGCCTTGTTCTGCTCTCAAAGCTCCATGGATAAAACTCGCCTTGGAGATCGTGTCAACATCGTTGGCTTGGTCTTGTGCTAATACCGTAACCAAGGCTTCCAGCACATGCGGAATATGATCGCGAATGGCATTGTGAGAAAGATCATGGGTGCTGGCAATTTGGTGATCGCGAACCACTGCCTCGACCCATTGAGCCTCAATCGTTTTTGATTTCTCGGTGAGCAATTGACTAAAGTCTTTCATGAACAAAAATTCAGTTATCACCCCAACTTAATCAGTTTAATAGGTCTAGCCTCAAAATGAGTGAGAAGCGCGGAATCAAGGATGCGATCGCGCTTCAGCGAGAAGAAAATAGCGTAATCACGATTCAGGGGCACTGATTTTGGCGCAAGATTTAAACGATCTAGCTCCTCGACCCCTCTACTTGTTTCGGCATATAGTAGCTGGCGATCATGCCAAACATTAGCCACCAAAGAGTGTTGACTTCAGGGCGATATAGCACTGTATCGACTAAGCCGTGGGCAAACATACCACAGAGGGACGCAATCGCGGCAATCAGCCATAAGCCATCACGCTTCGTAGAACGTTCGCGAAGCGTCTCCGAAGGAGAATCCCCATGGGAATCGCCCACTTGACGCAGCCGTTGGATGGCATTCCAGCCTTGAGTCACCGTCACCAACAGCAGCCATACAAAGCAAGTGAATCCAATAATTCCGGCTTCCAAAATCACTTCTAGCAGAATGGAGTAGGCGCTTAGAGCAGAATAACGCGCCTTCATGTAGAGCGGATAAATTTTGTTGAAGGCAACATTACCGGGACCAATTCCCCAAATGGGATGGTCTTTAATCATCTCAATGACTGCCATCCACACATTAATTCGGAAGTTGTTGCTGCTGTCACCCCGTCCCGCAAACATACTACTCACGCGATCGCGCAACGGTTCCACCGCAATCATCGCCAAAACCACCACGACCGCAGCACTTCCTAGCACAATTGGCAGCGCCCATTTCTGCCAAAATCGCGGGAGATAAACACTCCACCAGTGTGCCAGCAGCAGCAGCAATATGCCAATGGCAACCACAATTCCAATCCAGCCACCCCGACTAAAGGTCAGAGCTAAACACACGCCATTGACGATCACCATCACCACTGCGAGTGCTTTTTGCATCCAGCTTTGCCAGACAAACACCGCTGTAATACTAAACGCGATCGCTGGAATTAAATATCCTGCCAGCAAATTGGGGTTGCCCAAATAGCTATACACCCGCGTTGTCTTAGAAAGCGGCGATTCGGGATCGACCCAGGTTGCTAAGGCTGATGTGCCCAAAAACCATTGCTGCAACCCGTAAACACTCACTGCCAAGGCAGCTAACAAATAGACGGTAATCACCCAAGAACGAATTTTGGGCGATCGCAAAACCCGTGCCACCAACGCAAAAAACAGGAGGTAAAGCGTGAGTTTTTGCCAGCCCACAAACGCCGCCTTTTTCACGGGCGACATTGCCGTTGCGATCGACACGGCTGACCAGTAAAGCAGCACCAGAAAGTGAATCGGAGTAGTGAGGGGAGAGCGACGAGTGGCGAGAGACGAATCATCCTCCAACTGCCTACTGTCTTGCCCATCTTCTGAGAGCGTCAACAGAATCCAGTAAGCTCCACAGGCGGCTAACAGTACAGCCACTAGCTCATTGTTGACAAATGGAGCCAGCGCAAAGACCAGCATCACCAGCACGCCGCCGATCGTGTCTGCCCAATCCATTAGCCAACTTCCTCGTCGCCACTGCCGCAGCGGACCAACGAGATAGTGGATATAGCTAGCATTGAGCCATTGCTGGAGCGGCAACGTGGAGAGCGTTAGGGTTTGCCAAACGGAGTTCATAGGGCACTCGCGATCGCGTGAAAGGATTCCTGGTTATTGTACATGGGGATTGCGATCGTAACGCTGCTGATCCACTCAATCCCATGTATGAGGAGATGGATAGTAGACGTATCGGTCATCGTGGATATCGAAAATTCGAGAAATCGCCCCTATGCGTAGAAAACAGATTTTCATTCAGCTTCCAATCGGCGGCGGAGGTGACTACTCAGGGCATCGATCGCAGTGACAACAACTAATAGTACTAACATCATTGTCGTGGCTTTGGGATATTCAAATCCACGGATGTAGCTGACTAGCTCAAACCCAATCCCTCCAGCCCCTACTACGCCCAACACGGAAGCAGCCCGGATGTTGTATTCAAACATATAAAGGGTATAGCCCAAGCTGAGGGGCAAAATTTGCGGCAAGATACCGTATTGAGCGACTTGTAGCCAGGAGGCTCCAGAAACTTCTAGGGCTTCGAGCGATCGCCGCTCTACTGACTCGATTGCCTCTTGATAGAACTTCGCCAGATAGCCAATCGTATAAATGCTCAATGCCAATGTTCCAGCCGGGGCACCTAAGCCCGTGGCAGCGACGAACAATAACCCCAGCACGATCGAGGGCACCGATCTCACCAGGTTTTGCAGCAGATTGGCGAACCATCGTATCCAGCGGGGAGCCAAGTTGTGGGCAGAAAGAACGGCGATCGGCACCGACAGAATCGCCCCGATCGTCGTGCCCCATAGCGACATTTGGATGGTTTCCACCAGAGCCTTACCAGCCACATCTAACACGCTCCAATCAGGCGGGAACAGGCGCGAGACAAAATCAACCACATAGGGAACGCTCGTTTTCAGCAGTTCCAGGTCAACTTGAAGCCCTCGCAGTGCCCAGCCATACAGCAGCACAACACCGACTCCAATCAGTAGATATCTAAGCCATGCGGCACGCTGCCAAAACTGCTTTAAATCCTTCATTTATCTTGTGCCTGCGTTTGGAAGTGCGCTGAAAGTTGATGGGGAGAGCCATCGTGAATCACGGTGCCCTGATCTAAAACGATCGCCCGTTCTGCATACTGAGCCGCGATCGCCAACTCATGCAACACTGCCACAATCGTGATGCCGTCGCGGTTTAACTGCGCCAAAGTATCCATCACCTGCTGCGTTGCCAAGACATCAAGTCCGGCGATCGGTTCATCGACCAGTAGGATTCTGGGCGATTGCATCAAGGCACGGGCGATCGCCACGCGCTGCTGCTGTCCGCCACTTAAACGACTCGTTTTTTGAGATGCCAAGTCTCTTAGCCCTAAGTGATCCAATAGCTCTAGGGCATGGCGGCGATCGCGGTTGCTAAACCCTGTCAGGGTGCGCCAACTGGATAAATGTCCCAATCGTCCGCAGAGGACATTATCGACTGCCGATAACTGGGGAATTAAGCCGCCACATTGAAACAGCATCCCCATTTTCTGCCGAATTTGCGGCAGGGTACGCGACGATAAAGGGATTCCAGAGATCGCCACGTTGCCCTGGTGAATCGGCACTAAGCCCACGAGCGATCGCAACAGGGACGATTTTCCTGCCCCATTCAAACCCAATAGGGTGACAAATTCTCCCGTTTGAATCGTAAAATTAACCCGATTCAAAATGGGACGCTGCAACGCTTTTAGGTAAGCGGTTTGAAGATTTTGGCAGACAATCGCTGCTAGCGGATTACTCGATTCCTGCACGCTTGAGCGCCTCACGCATCGGGTTTAGGTGGCGATCGTGATCCACGCGCACTAAGCTTGTCGCGTTACCCAGATCTTTCAGCAGTTTATTATTGGCAGGCTCATTCAGCTTCATCATGGCGTTGATCAGCTTGTTTCGGGTCGCCGTTGGCAGGTCATCATCGATCGCCACACCATGAGCCGGAACGTTAGAAATAAACGCCAGCACTCGTAGTTTTTTAGCTTCTGCGGCGGTGATGTAAGGCGGTCTTAAGGTGTATTCCGAGACGGCTGCTACATCGGCTTGACCGCGCAATACCGCTTGAAGGGCACCGCTATATCCATTGCCATAGCTCACCTGTTTAAAGAAATCTTTGACGCGATCGCGGTTTGGCACTAAGCCTTGTTTCACCATCTCAGCCACGGGAAAAACAAAACCAGAGCCAGACGTGGGAGAAGTAAAAGCAATTTTCTTGCCGCGCAACTGTTCCAAACTTTGCTTGTTAGAAGGTCTCGTTTTGAGCGGGCTATCTTTCGGCACCACAAAAATAGAACGGTAAGTATGTCCACCTGAATAATTCGGTCGCACTTCTGCCAAATACAGTTTGGCATTTGCTAATTGCTGCGCCTTCAAAGCGGGACGGCTGCTTAAAAAGGCAACATCGGCTCGGTTTGCCCGCAACGCTTCCACGGCTGCCGTATCGTCGGCAATCACTCCTTCCACAGGCATTCCCATTTCACGGGTCAAAAAGCTAGCGACGGCATTAACTTTGGTTTTTAGATCGGTGGCATCTGCCCGTCCTGGAAATACTATTTGTATTTTCTTAGGTTGTGCCTGAACAATTAGTTGAGTATCAGATGCACTAGACGATTGAAGCTGAAGGGACGCGGGCTCAGTTGCGATCGCTCTATTACCGAACAAAGAATCTGAAAAAGCAGCAGCGTTAAAGCTAATTAAGCTGATCAAAGTCGCACCAGCAGTTAGCTTAAGCCATTGAATAGAAGCCATTGGATTCCTCAAGTGAAAGTAACAATCGCGGCATCCCATTTGGGACACCCGCAAAAATACAATTTTTATCTTATACCTACTTGAGAACTAGATTCAATTACTAATGCAACTATTTTTCAATAGGAAGCATTGGAAACTAGAATAACTGGTCATAGTTCTACAGAATGGCAAAGCGTTTTTTCTGACAACTTGAAATAATGTAAGCGCACAATCCAAGCCATTCAGGAGTTGTATCCGCAGGCGCAGGGCGGTAAAATCTCGGTGCAGTATATCCCCATGACCTACGCGCCTTTACGTCCGACCCTACCAGAACCGAAAGGTAGACTGCTGCCAGAGTCGAATGCCAAAGTGAAGGGCATCGGCTAACTTGAAGGGATTGTAGCGGAACAGAATGGGTGACTTTAGATTTTTGGGCAAAAACGAGCGGCACTTGGATTAACGTCTTGGCGATCGCGCTGGGAACGACGGCAGGTTCACTGCTGCGGGGTCGTTTGCCATTCAGGATGATCACCGTGATTACTCAAGGTGTGGGATTGCTGACTGCCTTTTTGGGCTTCACGATGGCAGGAAATTTAACCAAAGTGCAAGCAGAATTATTCGATGGCATTGTTTTAGGGCTAATCGCGCTGGTCGTTGGGGGGTTGCTGGGCGAGTGGGTGCAGATTGAAGAGCGGTTGACGGCTTTGGGCGATCGCCTAAAGTATCAATTTAGCGGCGGCAGCACATTTACCGAGGGCTTTGTCGCGGCTAGTCTCCTATTTTGCGTGGGACCCATGGCAATTTTGGGCAGTTTGAACAACGGGCTGGCGGGTGACAACCGGATTTTGCTGCTCAAAAGCACCATGGATGGATTAACCGCGATCGCCTTCACTAGCAGTTTTGGCGTGGGCGTGGGCTTCTCTGCGGTGATGATTTTGCTTTACCAGGGCAGTTTGTCTTTATTAGCAGGCACCCTCGCCCAAATTATCCCTAACCCAACGACTGCACCGCCAATTTTATTAACCACCGGGGTAGGCGGCTTGATGATTGTGGGGATTGGGTTCAACCTGCTAGACGTTGCCAAAATCCGAGTTACAGCTTTCTTACCCGCCTTGCTGATCGCACCCGTGTTGTATCGGCTTGCGATCGCGTTAGGGAGTCCGAAGTAGCCTGGATTAATGCTTTTGAGTTTTGGCAGGCGGGGCTTCTCGTTTCGCAGAAAACGGCACTTCATTCGCATTAGAACCAAGATGAAGGGTGCCCCTGAGCCTATCTTGATCAATCATGCCTTGAATAGAAACGGTGCCTTGGCAAGTGGGAAGATATCGGACAGCGCCACTCAAGGTAAGCTCTTGGTTGCGCCAGTTGCCCGTCAGAGAGGGGCGATCGCTTTGTAATCTCGCCAAACGCAGACTTCTCCAAGGGTGGTTCTCAACCGCACTTTGCCACCATCCACGCCCAGTTCTTCCATCAACTCCTCACTGCTCGGCAGTGCAAACCTCTGACGATGCACTAAGAGCCTATCCGGAAAATGTTAGGAGCTTACGACCGACAATCAAACAAGCGGCAATCTGAACAAATCCTAAGTAAGAGTGAGATAACTTAGCCCAGCGAATCAACACTCCTCGAAAGCGATTAAACCAGGAATGCGCCACTTCGACGACCCAACGGCGGGGCGGATGGCGGTTGGGGTCAGTTGGAGCTGGCAGGGGTGCATCTTTGTCAGGGATATGAGGAATATATCCTCGTGCCTCTGCCGCTTGCCGACAAGCATCATAATCATAGCCTCGGTCTAAACAGAGATGTTGCTCAATNTCGGACAGCGCCACTCAAGGTAAGCTCTTGGTTGCGCCAGTTGCCCGTCAGAGAGAGGCGATCGTGCGCCATTTGAATGGTCTCTTCAGAGGCAGTGTTGGGTAACAGAGAACCCGTCAAGAAAACGCCCGATTGCTGAATATTTAGGACTAGTGATTTAGCCTGTACACAGGTCGGTAACGATGAGGCTGAAAGGGGATAGCGCCCATCAATTCTATCGGGCGCTCTGAGATTTGCTTCGCCATAGGCAGTGGCAAGGCTGAATAAAACCATAACGCTGCCGGTCGCGCACCCATAAAAAATCAGCATCTTTGGACTGAAATGCCCCTTCATGCGCTGACCTCCGGTTTTTGAGGGCTAACGGTGATACTGCTGGCTAAGACGGATGCCAAATGGGATGTCACGCGGCTGTAGCGGCGAGTAATCAACAGGGATGAGTGACACTGCACGGCTAATTGATCGGCGTAGAATCCCAAGGTTTGGCGCTCAAGCCCCCATTCGCGGCTGGCTCCGGCAATGGTGAGGTCAGCATTTCTTGAAGCTTCCACGACGGCGGCGATCGGGTTTTCCGATTCCACTTGGGGAATGTGAATTCGCTGGAGCAGGTCATCTGGCAGTTGATTCATCAAGGTTTTTAGCTCATAAGTGAGGTCACTGGTCTGATGAGCTTGGGCAACTCGCAAAATGGTCAGAGAGCAATCGGGACTGTTTAGCACCAATCGTAGGGCAATTTCCAACCCTAAATCATTGTGAACATTGGGCACATAGGGCACCAGCAGTTTTTCTAGTTTGCCGTGCTGGCGATCGACAAACACAGCCACATCCGCCCGTGCGATGCTGAGAATTTGCCCCACTCTGCCGCCCAAACGGTTTTTGCTAAAAGCCGGACGATGCCAGCCCATCAGCACCAGATCAATGTGATCGCGTTCGGCAATGTTTGCAGTTTCTTGCCCAATATCTCTGGTTGCCCGCACTACTGGATGCACCAATGAGCGAATGTAAGGCGGCTCCAAGGTCTCAATCAAGCCAAGCATTTGACTGCGGCGATCGCTGATCAGACGCTCGACAGAAGCAGGTGTACTTTGGTAGGCATACTCTTCCTCTAGCTGAATCAAGCTGAGGGGATAAACTGCCGCAGAAGTGAATGAATCGACAGAGGGCGGTTGGTTGCTAGCCGCGATCGCCGCTGCCAGTTGAATCAATCCTTGCTGCGTACTGGGGTTCGAGATCGGCACTAAAATCCGATAGTTGGGCGCAAACGCTTCAGGTATAGGCTCCACCATCGTTTCCCGAATTTGTTGCTTTGGATAAATCCATTCCAGCAGCGGCGAAGTCATAAACGTGGTCACCAGCGCCATGATTACCAGCATGGTAAACAACAGCGGTGAGATCACATTCAAACTCAGCCCAATGTTGAGGACAATCAACTCCGTCAGCCCACGGGTATTCATCATCCAACCCAGTGCCGCTGCATCTCGCTTTTCAATCCCACAAAACCGTGCGGCAATGTTGGTGCCCACATATTTTCCAGTGGTGGCGACGAGAATCACTAAGACACACAGCCCCCACAGCACCGGGCTATTGAGCAAGCCGATCTGAGTTCGCAAGCCGCTATAGGCAAAGAAGATGGGCAGCAAAAAAGTCAGCACAAAGTCTTCGGTTTTTTGTGCCAGTTCGCGGGTAAGCCCTGGATGTTTGGGCATGACAGCACCCAGCAAAAAGGCACCAAAAATTAGGTGAATGCCAATCATTTCAGTGATCAACGCTGAGGCGACCACGCCCATGTAAATGCCTGCCAGGGTGAACTGGCTCAAGTGTCCGGTGCGATCGAAGTATCCAGCCAACCGCTGCAAAAACACTCGCATCACCGTCAACATCAACGTGATGAAAAGCGCAGCAGCCAAAATTGTGGGCAAGGCTGCAACCATGCTGTTGGTGCGGGTGACCGCGATCGCCAGTGCCAGCAAACACCACGCCGTCACATCATCCACGGCGGCACAGGTGAGCGCCAACGTGCCTAAAGGCGTTGACTGAAGATTATTTTCAGTAATAATTCTGGCTAATACAGGAAATGCCGTAATCGACATTGCCGCCCCTAAAAACAGCGCAAACGCCGTAAACGATACGCCGTTATTTGAAACCAACGGGTACAGCAGCAATGACAGCAGGGTTCCCAGCGTAAACGGTACTAAAATACTCATATGAGAGATCAGCACAGCCACGTCAATTTGGCTCTTCAAATATTTTGGATCAAGCTCTAGCCCAATTAAAAACATGAAAAAGATCAGCCCGATTTGAGACAGCACTCCCAAATAGGGGATCACTTCTGGTGGAAACAGAAACGCTGCCGCATTAGGAGCTATCAAGCCAAACAGCGATGGACCCAGCATGACTCCTGCGACAATTTCGCCAATCACTAAGGGTTGCTTAATCCGGCGAAAAGCCAGCCCTACCAGGCGAGAAAGTCCGATGATAATCAGGATATTGATTAGAACAAGGACTACAGTATCGAGTTTCATAGGCGAAGGAGGAGGTGAGGGAATGGCGAGTGGCGAGTGACGAGTGGTAAATGAGGGAGTAGGAAATGAGGGAGTAGGAAATGACGTAATTCGTAATCCGTCATGCGCCTTTTAGGGGTCTGCCGCGCCAAGTCCAGCCCCAACCTGTTTCGGTTTTGATGATTGAACCAAGAATGATGGCTGTCACGAAGGCTCCACCCATGCCAGTCAGCCACCAATAGCGGGGAGGAATGGCGGATAGTTGGGCGATCGCGCGCCTTATAGGGTACTGCAACAGAATGTTAGCAAGGGCGAGGGCGATCGCAATTCCATCTAATGGAGTGAATCCAGTCAACGATCCTTTGATTAAGAGACCAATTGCCGCTAGCCAGGGGAGCGTACAAATCCAAAATATCAATAGTGCCGTTTGTAAGGTTAATCCCAATTTTCGCTGAGAGCCGAGATACCAATTTTTTGTCCAGCCTTCCCACAACGCCGCGCCTGTGGGATACATTTGCAGGGTGCCTAACTCATGCCCTAAACCGCAGTGCAATGTTAGCCCTTTTTGCTTAATCAATCGCGCTAGCTCGACATCTTCCACAACCTGATTACCTACGGCTTGGTGCCCTCCGATCTGTTCATAAGCCGTCCGCCGAAACAGCATAAAAGGTCCGACAGCAAAGACGGTTTCAGACTGGGGATCGTTAATTTGAGCAAAGTCAAGTCCTGCTGCCAGGATACCTGCAATCAGCGGTTGCGCTAACCACTCTGCCAAACAGCCACAGATCAAAGTGGGCCAACAGGTTAATAAATCAATTTGCGATCGCTGAACAAACTCCAGCGCCGTCGAAATTGCACCGGGCTTTAGTCGCACATCCGCATCTAAAAACAGCAAAAAATCTCCGCTTGCTTGCTGGACTGCCTGCACACATGCCCAGTTTTTACCGACCCAGATTTCGTCGGTGGGGCGGGGTTTCCCAGCCATCACCTGTAAGCGGGGATCGGCAAGAGTTACCTGTAGGCTTTGCGCGATCGCCAGCGTATTATCCGTTGATTGATCATCCACGACCCACACCTCTAACTGCCGACCCACTAGAACTTTCTAGAACCGCCATAATGCAGGCTGCAATATTGTCTGCTTCATTGTAAGCAGGAATAATCACCGAAATCTTGGCAGGCGAACACAGCGGGTCATCTAATATTTTGCCCACAAGCCGAGGAGCCGAGGTTGCTGCCGAGTTCAACTTATCTAAGTACAGCAGTATCCCTCTGAGCGACAGCAGCAGGGCAACGACCAACAATAAACTTATCCACCATGGAGCAATCATTCAGTTATTCAAGAAGGGGCATCGTATTCAGCCTACCGCAGCACATATAATGAAGGCTTCATAAGCAAGTCAAGCTGAACGTTATCAATGGAATATAGCTCTGGTGGTTCAGTTTGAATCATTGGCGTGATCGCCAAACCCAATAAATTTGTTAACCAAAAACAAAAGAGTTGTGACAGAATCTTCTTGTTTAGAAACACTATTTTGCAGACAATTTTTACATTTCACAAAGATAGCCGTACTTTCTAAAGATCTTAGTAAACCTTCAGTAAACTACCCTATTTGATGATGCCTCGGATACTCGTCATTGATGACGACCCTGCAATTTCTGAATTAGTCGCCGTCAATCTGGAAATGGCTGGATATGATGTTAATCAAGCTCCAGATGGCATTAAAGGGCAAGCCATGGCATTGCAGATCCAGCCTGATTTAATCCTGTTGGATTTGATGCTGCCAAAAGTAGATGGCTTTACAGTCTGCCAGCGACTTCGGCGAGATGATCGTACTGCTGACATTCCTGTGCTGATGTTGACTGCGCTAGGACAAACTCAGGATAAAGTTGATGGCTTTAATGCAGGGGCTGATGATTACCTGACAAAACCATTTGAGCTAGAGGAAATGTTGGCACGAGTTCGGGCATTGCTGCGCCGCACCGATCGCATTCCCCAAGCCGCAAAACACAGTGAGATTTTGAACTATGGATCGCTAACACTGGTGCCTGAACGATTCGAGGCAATTTGGTTTGATCGCACCGTCAAACTTACCCATTTAGAGTTTGAACTGCTGCATTGCCTACTTCAGCGCCATGGGCAAACCGTCTCTCCTAGCGAAATTCTCAAAGAGGTCTGGGGCTACGATCCAAATGACGACATTGAAACGATTCGGGTACATGTCCGTCATCTGCGTACCAAATTAGAACCAGACTCACGCCATCCGCGCTACATCAAAACCGTCTATGGCGCAGGCTACTGTTTAGAATTACCTGCAACGGTGCCAGAAACCGGGAATCAAAAGTTTTTAGCTGGCTAAGAATAGCCTAAGCAAGGATTAGAGGTGCGATCGCGGCGTAGACCTTTCACTTTAGGATTAAAACCGCACTCAAATTCTGGTCAATTGTAACCAGATTGTTAGCCCCACTCTACTCTCGCTGCAACACAAAAAAGAAAGGTTGTTCCACACCCTTTAAATCCATAATACCCAACACGGTATTTTCGTTGACCTTGCGGAAGATATCGTTGATGGGTAGAGCATCATAAATCATCGTCGCACTCTCCCTGCCACGGTAGTTCGTCATGCGAAGACGCGCACAGGAACGATGAGTGGCAAACAACAAAAGGCACAGTTGGAAAATGCGCCCCACAGCCTTTGACTTCGGGATTGGCAACCGATCAAGCGAACTCGCTACTGGCATTATCCAGCATGGATTAACGCTGCTTGTTGCACCACTCAGAGTCTTGAAAACTAGCGGATGAACCTGTTCAGGGTTATCAAATCGCTTACCGTGCCAGTGATAAGCCTCAAGCATCCCGTCAAGCGGGTGATCAGTGGGGAAATCTGCACCCGTCCATGCGCCCAACATGAAGTCGATATTAACAGTATCAAGGCTGTCGAAAATTTCCAATGCCTCAGCAGTGCTTACGCCGACATCAACAGCTTCAGAAAATGTCTTCACGCGACCGATCTCCAATGGTGCAGAATTTCTTGGGGCGAATGGTGCAGGTGAGCAGCAGATACCCCAAATTCTACACCACGCGCTCAATTTTCTGCCCCGTTGCAGTGGTGGGTGATGGGCTTCCAGCATCCTGCGATCGCAGTGTCGATGCTATGAAAGAATGATAGCGACCTACTTGGGCAGTTCTTTTTCTGATATAGAAGCAGGTTTTGTGCCCGTATTGCGGACATTCATTAGTTTGCTCATCAAGTCGAACCAAAATGGCGCACCCATGGCGATCGCAATTCCTGTGACAAACCAGCCAATCAAAATTCTGCCAAGAATCAAGAGTCGATACAGCACCACCTCACCAAATAGCTGCAAATTAAATTCATCCTTACTCTCATCCTTGCTCTCGACTCGACCCGATGGCAAACAAGCCTGATAAAAACTGCTCCATTTGTTTAGGTCAATCAAGCTAGCTTTACCATCCTTGGGTTGATCAGGAGGCAAACAGTCAAACTGCTGCGTCAAATTGATCGGAGTCCATTGCAGTGGAAACGCAATTTCCTGTAGGGCGGCATCGGTGTTACGCTTAATCGCCCTCAATTCTTCTTCGGTTACTTCGCGTTGATCAGGGTTATTCAGGGCAGCCCGTTGGGTGACATTGGCAGCCCGTTGAGTGATCACTTGACGTAAATCGTCGTCTCCTGACAGCCGCCCAATAATATGAAACGTATCTGCGTTTGAGAGAATGGCGATGATAAACCCAATCATGATGGCAACACCTTTGGCATTTCGTTTATAAACGCCAGATGCTCGATTCATTGAGCGATCGAACCAAACCGATACCTCATTTCTAAATTGGTTAATTTGCTTTTCAGTTTCTTGCACTTTTGTTTGAGCGCGTCTCGCCAAAATTGCCAAACTTTGTTTAACAGGTGCCGGAACCCGACTCAGCAAATCCTGAATTTGGTCGTAAGACTGATAATTGCGATAGATTTTGCGCTGATCCAGAGTCAGCTTGTTGAGGGCAGTATTAATGCAGAGTTGCCGCTCTTCATTGGAGAGTTTACCTAAAGAATATTTGACGTAATCCGTTAGGGTTATTACATCATCATTCGTTAGGGTTGTTACATCAATAGACTGCCAGGGTTGAATCACATACTCATCTTTGCGATAGAGCCGATTCTCGGATTGAAACTGCTGAGCAATCACATATTGATTTTGACGATTAAATAGTCGTTCTTTCGCCTGAAGTTGTTCGGCGACATCGGCTGTGACTTTCAAGACAATCTGCTGATGAATTTTCCAGCCTCGATAGGCTTGTTTATAGGCTTTTTGTTCTGCTGGAGATAGGCTGCTTAGGGCAGTTTCTATATAAGATTGATATTCAGTTTTGAGTAAATCTGCTTCGGTTAATTGACCCATCAGTGGCGCAATCGCATTGGGAATGGGGGGAGGAGCCAATTCACTTGGGTTGGGGG
>QBMH01000129.1 GCA_003249025.1 Leptolyngbya sp.
GCACTTTACAACTACGAACTAGCTTTGGCTAGCTGACTTTTGCAAGAGTTCTAATGTTTATCAATCATCTTGGCACTGGTTCCAGTCCACCGACCGATCGCCGTGCTATTAATGTGCGCCTCAACACAGAGGCTAATGAAGGTGTGTCTACACTGGTAGCTCTTGCGATAAGGAACGTTACATTTATCTAAAATCGATTGCCATGCCCGACTGGAGAAATTGTGTTGATCAATAAATTTTCCTCTAGGGCTACGAAATAAAAATCCTTCCAGGTCAGAAAACTCAGGGTTCAGATCCTTCAGGATTGCTTGAACTTCAGCCGTGATGGGGAAATCTCGCTTTCTCTGGGTTTTCAAGCCTTCCTTTAAGACTAACCCTCGCTCAGACACAACAACTGACTGTCTGAATTTGATCACACCGTCCCCAGCGTGCTTCCATCGCAAGGCGATTACCTCCGACGGTCTAGCGCCCGTAAAAAAGAGAAACCTGACGTAATTTGTGTAGTGCTTGTAGTAGCGATCGCTGGCGAAGGTGCTAATAATCAAGTCTCGCTCTTCCTTTGTAAATGGATTGACATCTTCATCCTCAGATAATCCTTTTGGAACCCTAATCTTCATGGTTAGGAAAGGATTAGATTCAATCAGTCCATCTTCCAATGCCCAGCTACAACAAGCTTTAAGTTGAGTTAAGCATCGTTTAGCAGCATCAGGAGTCAGATTCGCTAGCAAGTGATCCCGGATTAGGGCAGCATCTTCAAGTTGCCTACTCGGAAGTCTGCTGATATGGTTGCGGTGTTTTGTAAAGTCTTTGACGTAGGTACTTGGGCTGACTTGAGGCTTTTTGAACTGTGAATACTTCTCCCACAACTCAGCCAGAGAAGGTTGCACTTTAGTGATTGAATTGGGGGAAATTGGGGGAATTGGTGAAACAGTCGTCAGGGAAGCAGTGGGCTTGTACTTTCTCAGACTCAGGTCAAGTTCTCCGTAGTCAATATCCCGCTGAATCATTCTTACGGTGTCGCCTACCCGTTGCCGATTCAGGGGCGAGTCATCGTAGCCTGTGGAGATATAGAAACGTTTCCGCTTAATCTCACCGTTTTCCTCAACTGGGTAGGAAAAAACGATTTGTAGGCGACCTTTTGTGGTTTTGAACTGAACAGCCCCTTTGCTACTCTTGGTTTGCTTATCTTTGGAATACATTAGGAAAACACTCAGCAGTACAAACACATTAGCTTAAGTATAAATGTACTGCAAGCAATTTTCCCCCAATTTTCCCCCAATTCGCCCCCCAAATTGACCTAACAATACCCAAAAATAGAACAAATGTTTTGAAGTTCAAAAAATGAAAAAGCCCTGAATCGTTTGAACTCAGGGCTTTTTGCTTGATTTGATTGAATGCCAGGAACCGGACTTGAACCGGTGACACGAGGATTTTCAGTCCTCTGCTCTACCAACTGAGCTATCCCGGCGAGGACGCACAATTTAACGCTTGATTAACTTAACAAATAACGGTAGCTAAGTGCAAGGAAATTAAATTGAAATCAGCAATTCTCGTTTTACTGTAGCGCTATTCTGGGAGCAGTTTCTCGTAGGTAGGTGCCAGGATTCAAATCTTGGACGACTCTGGTGAACGCTACAGGATGGAAGTTGCGCGGATTGGATGCTGAGGCTGAAGAGATCGCAGCGAGTTGTTCGCGGGCTTGAGCGTAAGCAGGAGTGCCCATAGGGACTTTTTGTAGAACCGCGATCGCGGTTGCTTTTTGTCCGGTAGCCGCTTCAGCATTAGCTTGTTGCAACCATTGGGCGGCTTGTTGATTTAGCTTTGCCGTGTATTCAGTCAGTTTTTGCTCAACCACTTCGTCTACCAGTGAACTGCTGGGGATTTTTTCGAGAGTGGTCAGTGCGGCTATAAAGTTTTGCTGTTGGGCATAATCAGCGGCAGCTTTGAGCATCAACCGGGCGCGAATTTGAGCTTTACGAGAATATTCCACTCCTTTTTTCTGGGCGATCGCGTAAGCAGGAGTGCCTTGAGGAATTTGTCCTAAATAAATCAATGCTTGAGTAAAATCTCGCAGAATGGCGTGGTCATAAGCTTTTTGTAGGTCTGCTTGGGCTTTGATGGCTTGTTTCGCAGTATATTCATCAACTTTGGTTTGAGAGATCGCCCCGGCAGTAGTTTCTGGCACAATTTGCTTCAGCGTCGTTAATGCCATCGTAAAATCACGGTTTTGAGCGCGATCGTAAGCGGTTTGCAGCAGATTTTTAGAATCCACTTCTGCCTTGGCAATGACTTGTTTTTCTAATGCATTCCCTCTATCTTTCCAATAGGGAATATTGGTAGACATTGACTGAGTGAGTTGCCGCGCTTCTGACCAATTTCCCTTATTCAAGGCTTGTTCGGCTTGCTGGAAGGTTTTGGTTGCATGAGTCCAATCTTGCAGCCATGTGCCGGAAACAGTCTGTATCCGCTCAGGTTTTACTAGCCCCGCCTGAACTGAGGGCTGTTTTTTTTGTAATTTTTTGCTGACTTTCCCCAAAATTGGGTTTGACTGCGACCAGTCAACTGAGTGCAATAAACTCCAACCAATAGCCGCCGCGATCGCGGTTAGGGCAGCGCCCCCAATGCCGATTCGCACCGAAGGATGGGCGATCGCGCTCATTAATAACCGTGTTAGAAAGAAAGGCTGATCTGTCACAGGATTTGCTACAGGGTCACTATTTATCACGGTTGTCACCGTTTGGGCATCAGTCACGATTGTGGGAAAAGTACTCGATTTGCCGGATGGACGGATTTCCACCGGCGATCGCAGTCCGTTTTGATCCACCGCTTTCAATGCTTGAAGCGCTTCCCCTGCCGATCCAAACCGCCGCGATAGATCCCACTGCACCATGCGGTTCACAACCCCGATTAGCCCACGATTAAGCATAGGGATCGCCTCCTCATAGTGAGGCAGCCACAACACGGCACCCGATTGCGGATCGATTTGAAACTGGGTAGGGTGTTTGCCCGTCAGCGCTTGAGCCGCAATCATCCCAATCGCATAGATATCGCTTGCAGCACAAGGCAATCCCTGAAGTTGCTCCACAGGCTGGTATCCTTGCTCCGAACCCTGTGTTGGGTTGTCCTCTAGACCATACGCCATCATGCACTCTTGCTGGATCTGCGACATATTGCCAAAATCAATCAGAATTAATCGACCCATTTGCCCTCGCAAAAGGTTGTCTGGCTTGATGTTCCCGTGTAGACCCCCTTGCTGATGAATAAACGCTAAGGGTTCTAGCACTTCTCGCAGTAATGCGATGACCTGAGCATCGCCCCATGGCACTGCGGGGATTAATTCTTGACTCAGCGATCGCCCCTCAATAAACTCTTGCACCACATAAAACCCTTCATTGTCCTCAAAATAAGCAAGCAACTGAGGAATTTGGTCATGGACGCCAAACTCTTCCAAACATGCCGCTTCTTTCACAAATAGGCTGCGTACCAATTCAGCATAATTCGGGATTTCTGGGATCTGCTTGAACTGATGAATGATGCACTCTGTCTGGCTAGGACGGCGTAAATCTTGGGCAAGGTAGGTGCGCCCCCAAAGACGAGCCGCTAAAATTTCATTGACCTGGTAGCGTCCATCGAGAGGTTGGTTAAGTTCAGGATAATGAGCCGCCGCAGAGGACACTACATTTGACATAGGAACACATCCGAAGGTTAAAGATTGATTCAGTAGAAAGAGAATGGTTTAGAGACGAGTCGGAAGGCTGCTGTAGAAATGCATTGAACCTTGAGCACCCCGACCATTCTGTGAACAATTTGCTTTTGCTAAGTTTTTCTGTCATTTCAACAGTTCTCCGGAACAACCAGATGAAGCTAAACGACTACAAACCTGAAGTAGGGGTAAATTTTCGCTTCCCTTGCTCTCCAAAACATCGGCTCGAAACCTTCTCGGTGGAAACGGAGAGGGTTTCGGACTTTTTTGGACAGGATGGCAACGTACGAACTGTTGAATACATTCGGCATGAGCGCTCAGCTAAACGCGTGTTGTTCGCGGAGTCTCTCCTTAAAAAGGGCGATCGCTAAATGGCTTGAGTGTTGGGCGCAGGCGTAGAGCTTTTTTGTAATTGTGCAACTCGGCGGTTTGCTGTGGCGCTCATCTCATTGTTACCCGCAGCTTGATAAAGCTTAGCCGCCCCTCTAAAGTCATTGATCGCCCCTTGACGATTCCCCTTGAGATCAAAGGCAAGCGCCCGGTTAAACAATGCATCTGCATAGTTAACATCTAGTTGGATCGCTTGGGTATAAGCCTGGATAGCCTCATCAATTTTTTTCTGGTTAGCAAAAACGTTGCCCTGATTGTTATGCGCCCTTGCTGCGATCAGGTTGGATGGATTCAGTTGAAGCGTTTGGCTGAACTTTTGGAAAGCACCATCCAAATTACCTGTAGCAAATAAAGCATTACCCAAGTTTAAATGAGCAACGGCTAGCGTCGGTTGGATCGCGATCGCCCGACTCGCATCCTCCAGCGCCGCATCCTGTCGTCCCTGGTCAAATCGGACATGGCTGCGGTTACTGAAGGCTTCCGCAAATCGGTTGTTCAGGGTCAGCGCCTTGGTGTAATCATCTACTGCCGCATTCAGATTACCCATTCGATGCTGGGCAAAACCGCGATTGAGGTAGGCATTGGCATCTTGCGCGTTAAACCGAATCGCCTGGTCAAAATCCTTAATCGCTTCGGCATACTGTCCCTGTTGATTTCTTTTAGTGCCTGACTCTACCCACTGCTGAGCGACTTTTGGGTCAACAGGGGGGCTATCCAATTTCAAATAAGGGCGAAGTGCCAGCCAAATACCGCCAACAAGTCCCAATAGCGGCAACAGTAATGCCAAGGTAATCAGCAATGGACGGCGATCGCGCTTAACTTTTGGAGGGGGGACTGCTGTATCAACATTTTGGGCAGAAGACGAGGTAGAAGATGCAGGAACAGAATCTATCGGTTGCTCGGCAGCAGGTGTAGTTCCAGTCGGAGACTCTGTGGATAGGGTGACGGTTTTTTGCGATGCAGATTGGTCTACAGAGGCAGCATTGGCAGATGGGTTGGCTGCGTCCATTTCCAGTTTGCGTTTGATCATTTGACCCTTTACGCCCGTTAAATTAGCTGGCTGGTTCAACTCACCCACAGCGGATGGGGAAGGAGTTTCTGTAGCTGGGATTTGAGCGACTGGAATTTGAGCGACTGGAATTTGAGCGGCTGGAATTTGAGCGGCTGGGATTTGAGTGGCTGGAATTTGAGTGGCTGGGATTTGAGTGGCTGGGATTTGAGTAGCTGGAATTTCTGTGGACGGATTTACGCTGAAAAAAGAGGGTCTATTAGAGTCGCTTTTGGGCAAAACGGTTGGGGCAGATTGGGTCGTCAAGCGGTGTTCAATCTCCGCCACATTCTCATCAGGAATGTTTAGCACTTGCTGGAGAGCCTGAAGTTCATGGCGATCGCTCTCTTTCAAGGACGACTGTCGATCCTGTGCTTCTGCCAACATCCGTTCTAGTAACTGTTCATACAGTTTCAGGTCATTTTGGCGGGGTTTAGGTTGCAGCCGACTCGCAGACGGCACCGCACTGATTAACCCAGTATCGCTGTCGGTCAAGCTCAGCGCCTTTTGCCACTGCCTGAGTTTTTGGTAGACCTCTTCTTTGGGAGTCATTCTGTCCCCTGTGTCAGCTTAGAGAAAAGTTCTTCATATAACTGTACCCGCTGTTGATGCTCTCGGAAGGGGCGCAACACTTGAGCTTCGATGTCGGCTGCATCTTGGGGCGACAATCCCAAATGTTGACGAACCGTATTGAGAGTATTCCGCCCCGATAAAATCCGAAACTCGGTGGTGTCAATTTCGCTCGTTTGAGCCATTTTTTCTAAAAACTGGCGGTATTGCACGGTAGGAACTTGGCTGGGAACCTGCAATACCAACTGATTTGCGGTGTCTTCTGATCCATAAAACTGGGGATGCTGATCGGGGGCGGCGACATGCAGTTTGCGCTGAGCATAGTAATGCAGTTCTTTTACGGTGAGGCTGCCATCGCAATCTATGTCGGCTGCGCCTGTCGCTGCGCCCTCTGCCCAATAGCGCGTGTAGCTCCAGGCATCCAGGCTATCGGGTTCTGGCAAATGTTGGGTGGCGGTTGTGGCAGACAAAATCACGCGGCGATCGCCAATCAAGTGATTATAGGTATCTTCCATCAGGGTTTCGCCTTCTGTGGGAGAGATCCCGCCTGTTTGTCGAAAGCAGCAGTCAAAAATGACGACTTGTCGCCACGCAGGACTGGTATCCATCACATTGTGCAAAAATCGGATGGGCATTGTGCGAGAGCGAATCAGGTTGCCGCGATCGTCCAGTGCCGTGTGAGGAGCCGCAAAATAAAGCTGTCCATCTACATCTTTAATGCCATAGCCAGAAAAAAAGAATAGGACTTGATCGTTTTCCTCACGATGGCGAAATAGTTGCTCGATCGCTTCCATCATGTCGGGCAAACTCGGATCATTCAGTGTTTGCACCACAAAACCAGAGGAGGTTCCTTGCAACGCTCGTTTTAGCACTTCCACGTTGGTGCGGGCTTTGAGCAAGGGAGGAAACCCCATATCACAAACACTCACCCCCACTAGCAGCGCGATCTTTCCCACAACCTTCCCCTACTCTTCCTCAAATTCCTGCCGCTCTCATGTCTGCCGTTAGCATCCGTCGTTAGAAGTGTAGGCTAGCCTTGCCAGGTTGAATCATTCTACAAGATTAAATTTTGCAGTTAGGGATGAATGGATGATAGCGAACGGTATCAAAGGGGAAAAATAGATGTCAGGATGGGCTAAGTGAAAACTGAATTTGTCCAGATGAAATTATGTTCAAGCGCAACGTGCAACTAAGCAGTCTTTGCAGGTATAGCCGTAGCTATGTGTAACGTGGCGAAGGCGAGTCAGAACGCTTACTCAGCATTGGCTTTTCCGCTTTTCCTTGTCCTAAGTGTTCTGACCAAAGCTATATTTCGGGAAAGTCGCACAGGCATATTCAAATGAAATTTCATAGAATTCAAGGGCTGGGTGCAATGGTGGCGATCGCGCTATTGATTGCAGGATCGGGTTGCACTGCTCGACGCACTGCTGAAAGGGGCAATGCGCCACCCGCTTCTCCTGCCACGCTTGCCCTTGCCGATCATCTCAATCAGCAAGGGGCAAAGCTTTATACAACCTATTGGTGTCCTTATTGCCAACGCCAACAAGCATTGTTTGGCTCAGCCGTGGCTAAATTGCAAGTGCTAGAGTGTGATCCGAAGGGAGACAACGCCCACCCAGAACAGTGCGCTCAGGTGCAGGTCAGCAGTTATCCCACCTGGCAAATGAATGGACAGCTTTATCGGGGGCTGCGTTCGCGGGAAGAATTAGCCCTGATCTCTGGCTATCAAGGTTCTCAACAGTTTGAAAAGTGATGTGTTGTTGCTGTTCGCAGGCTGAATTGTTATGACTCGTGTCAAACTGTCCAAATTACCCAATCGCTCAATTCCCTATTCAAAGCATCTACTACTGCTACTCGTGATGTTTGTGGGCGCGATCGCCTTGGCGTTACTTCTAGAGGGATTTATCCAAAGCTCGATCTATCAATCGCTCCAGCAGTTTGCGTTTTGGATTGGCGATCGCTATGAACAGTGGTTTACTCAGCATCAACATCAAATTAATAACCCATTGGCGCTCATCGGTCTGGCGTTTTTGGGTGGGCTAGTTGCCAGCATTTCCCCCTGCATTTTGTCCCTGTTGCCAGTCAACCTTAGTTATATTGGCACCCGCGAAATCACCTCCCGCCGAGATGCCTTGTTTAAGGCAAGTTCCTTTGTTTTAGGGGTAGTCACTGTTCTCAGTTTGCTAGGGCTATTTTCCTCAGCGGCAGGTCTAATTCTGATTCAGTTTCGGGGCTATATTCAGGTCGTCGTTGGAGCCATCATTATACTGATGGGATTTAGCCTAATCGGCATTATACAAATTCCTCGGTTCAGGCTAAACCGTTTCACCTCAGCCCCTAAGAAGGGAATTGATGCCGTTTATCTCAAAGAAAAAATGTCTCGGAGATCGCGGCTTCAGTCAGTTATCACCTCCTTTCTCACTGGTCCCTATGGGGTTGGCATTACCTTCGCTCTCGTGAGTTCTCCCTGTACTAGCCCAATTATGATTTCAGTGCTAACTGCCGCCGCTGCAACCGGTTCACAATGGCAAAGCACCCTCACCATGATTAGCTACGCGTTTGGCTATACCGCCATTATTTTTTTGGCTAGCTTATTCACCGGACTCGCCAAACAAACCCGCACCTTATTGCTCCACTCCAACATCATCATTCGGCTTGCCAGTGTTGCCTTATTGATGGTGGGCATGTTTTATCTGATTAATGGGAGCCAGTGGATCATCGCAACCTGGGTTTAGTCATTCCACACTCCGCTGTCAGATACATTTAATCCTGATTTGTTAAGGTGTATGTATCCGAGTCTTTATTTGTCAAGCTTTGCAAAGTTCTTCAACCGATGATACAGTTCTGCATGATTAAATGCTCGATTTTTTGAGTTCTCAACGCTTAACTACTCAATGCAGACTGTTAAAGTTCCTACTCTCCAAAAAACAATGCATCCACTGAAGATTATTGCAGTTGGAGACAGCATCATTTATGGCTTTGGTGACCCGGCAGGGGCGGATGGATTGAGCGACTGCGGCGTAGTTGGATGATTCCTGGCAGTTTGGGGCACGCTTTGTACAATTTGGGGGTGCGTGGAGATGGAGTGCAACAGATTGCTACGCGCCTAGAAAGTGAATTTCGGCTGCGGGGCGAATTGCGAAATCGGGTTCCTGATCTGCTGATTTTATCGGTGGGCACCAATGATTCGGCACGTCTTTCTCGCCCAGATGGACGCAATTTTACAGACTTCAACCTATTTTGTGACGAAATGGAGGGACTGTTGGATCAGGCTGTGCAGCTATGCCCAGTGCTGTTTGTGGGCATGGTGCCTGTGGATGAATCCAAAATGCCTTTTCTTGACTGCCTCTATTACAATCATGGGGATCAATTTCGCTATAAAGAGGTGACGCGCTTAGCGTGTGAGGCAAGGCGCATTCCTTATCTGGATGTGTTTTCTCAATGGCAGGTGAAGGGTAGTCAATGGTGCAGCGATCGCATGACAGAAGATGGACTGCATCCCAACGTTATGGGCTACGAGACACTGTTAGATCAAGTGTTGGATTGGCAAGCATTTCACGAAAAAGTTGCTGCAATGGCTCCTATCTTGGCGTAATTCTGAAACAGGTCGCCATATACCCTCAGCAATCAGAAGGAACTTTGGATGACAATTTTGGTGGTAGCAACCGGAAACCCCGGCAAAGTGAAGGAGATGCAAGCCCATCTTGCCGATTTAGGCTGGGAGTTACGCCTCAAACCAACCGAGTTGGAAGTCGAGGAAACAGGCACTACCTTCGCCGAAAATGCCTGTCTAAAAGCGTCTCAAGTAGCACTGGCAACCGGGGAATGGGCGATCGCCGATGATTCTGGGCTAGAAGTAGAAGCATTAGATGGCGCACCGGGTGTTTTTTCGGCTCGGTATGCAGAAAACGATGCTGCTTGTATTGCGCGTTTGCTCAAAGAATTAGCAGGTGAATCTAATCGGGCTGCCCGGTTTGCTTGTGCAATCGCGATCGCTCGCCCTGATGGCACGATTGCCCTGCAAGCTCAAGGGTTTTGTCCGGGTGAAATTCTTTTGGCTCCTCAAGGAGTGGATGGCTTTGGCTACGATCCCGTCTTTTATAGTCCAGATCATCAGCTCACTTTTGCTGAAATGCCGCCTGAGATGAAGCGATCTATTAGTCATCGCGGCAAAGCTTTCCAGCAGCTCATACCGCAACTTCAAACACTACTAGATTAAAAAATGAGTTGGACGAAATAAGCTTTCTAAAAATGCTTGGAAAATACTTCCTTGAGAATGTCATTTAAAGCACATTTCCAAGTATGGGAAAATACAGGCGCATCTTTAGATAGATGCTTTGCTTGACATTCCAGGAAATATTAAAAACCACAAAACTATTTTTTATTAACTAAAAGTTTTTTGACTCCGTAATTCTGCGGAGGAAGCTGAAACCTCCTCTAAACATACCTTTGAACAGATCAAGTATCTAGCTTATCCGATTGTCTTCATCATTTCTTCACAAATGTAAGACTATATAAAGTTTTCAAGAAGATTGAGATAGTGTTTCAACTGAGCATACCGTCAGTTTTGAAATTCCTTTATATTGTTGTGACACACTCCGTATTTCTACGACGCTCAGCTAATTCACCGAACAGTCTAACTAGAAGCCATGCAATCAGCAGTGTCAGAAGAGGACTTAGGTTCTTGTGCATTTACCTCCCGTGAGCAAGGGATTCCACATCGGTCGGCATCTTGTTTATTAAAACGATCTATTGACATTGTTGGGGGTTTGATTGGGCTGGCAATTTACGGACTAATGTTTTTCCCGATCGCCTTGGCTATCAGGCTGGACAGCCCCGGTTCCATTCTCTACTCTCAGGAACGCTATGGGCTGATGGGGCGTTCATTTCGTATCTATAAGTTTCGCTCCATGGTGCAAAACGCAGATGAATTGAAAACCCAAATCAAAAATGAGGCGAAAGGATTAATTTTTAAGAATGAAAATGACTCTCGCATCACACGAGTGGGTCGTTTTCTGCGAAAAACCAGTTTGGATGAGTTTCCTCAGTTTTGGAATGTGCTGAAAGGTGAAATGAGCTTGGTTGGAACTCGTCCGCCTACCGCCGATGAAGTGATTGAGTATACGGCTCACCATTGGCAGCGTTTGAACGTCAAGCCTGGTCTGACTGGCGAATGGCAGGTGAGTGGTCGTTCTTTGATCAAAGATTTTGAAGATATTGTCCAGCTTGACCTGCGCTACCAGGCTCAGTGGCATCCTCTTTATGATTTGGTTTTAATCTGCAAAACCGTTCTTTTGGTTTTGACTAAGCGGAGTGGTGCTTGTTAAGTGGAATGGTTTTGATTGTGTAAGTGGCGATCGCCTAAGTTTTGAAATTGGAGTGTATGTAAATCCCCTTAAGCACAGGTCGCTAAGGGGATTTTGATTTTTTGGTGGCAAGGGGCTGAGTTTTGAGTTGCATTTGTCTCCTTGCCATTCAGCAAGAGTCGAGTCCAAAAAATGGTATGGCAGGGCGGCAAATCCCTATGTTGCGTGGTGTAAAGACCGATCTGGGCGATCGCGTTCGTTTCTCTACAATAGAAACAGTAATTCTAAAAAAACTGTTATCCAAGGGGGCATTATGCAACCGACCGACCCCAACCAATTTACAGAAAAAGCGTGGGAAGCGATCGCCCACACTCCTGATGTTGCCAAACAGGCGCAGCAGCAGCAAATCGAATCTGAACACCTAATGAAAGCTCTGCTAGAGAAAGATGGACTTGCCAGCAGTGTATTCAATAAGTTGAATGTGCCTGTAACTCAGGTGCGCGATCGCACAGAAGACTTTATCCGCAAACAGCCCAAAATTTCGGGCGCAGGCGGCAGTGTTTATTTAGGGCGCAGTTTAGATACCTTATTCGATCGCGCTGATAATTACCGCAAGCAATATGGCGACGAAGTGATTTCGATTGAACATATTTTGCTGGGCTTTGCTAAAGACGATCGCTATGGCAAAGCACTGTTCACAGAATTTAAGCTCGATGAAACGAAACTCAAGCAGGCAATTGACCAAATCCGAGGCAGCCAAAAAGTGACCGACCGCAACCCCGAAGGCAAGTACGAAGCCCTAGAAAAATATGGGCGCGACCTGACAGAAATGGCAAGACAGGGCAAACTTGATCCCGTGATTGGACGAGATGATGAAATTCGTCGCACCATTCAGATTCTGTCGCGCCGCACTAAGAATAACCCCGTGCTAATTGGAGAACCGGGCGTGGGCAAAACCGCTATCGCCGAAGGGTTGGCGCAGCGGATTATGGTGGGCGATGTGCCTGAATCGCTCAAAAACCGCAAGCTGATTGCGCTGGATATGGGTGCCCTGATTGCCGGAGCCAAGTATCGCGGCGAATTTGAAGAACGCCTAAAAGCGGTGCTAAAGGAAGTTACCGATTCCCAAGGGCAACTGATTCTCTTTATTGATGAAATTCATACCGTCGTGGGTGCCGGAGCGACTCAGGGTGCCATGGATGCGGGTAATTTGCTGA
The DNA here is from genome assembly GCA_003249025.1 of Leptolyngbya sp. Classification (GTDB taxonomy): domain Bacteria; phylum Cyanobacteriota; class Cyanobacteriia; order Leptolyngbyales; family Leptolyngbyaceae; genus ULC077BIN1. Next base: position 12,235 of record QBMH01000129.1, read on the forward strand.
AGCCGATGCTGGCACGGGGTGAACTGCGCTGTATCGGTGCCACGACCCTAGATGAATACCGCAAATATATTGAAAAAGATGCGGCTCTGGAACGGCGCTTTCAGCAGGTGTTTGTCGATCAGCCCACGGTGGAAGATACGATTTCTATTCTGCGTGGTCTGCGCGATCGCTACGAAGTTCACCACGGGGTCAAGATTTCCGACAGTGCCTTAGTTGCCGCAGCGGTGCTTTCCACGCGGTATATCAGCGATCGCTTCTTGCCTGATAAGGCGATCGACTTGGTGGATGAATCCGCCGCCAAACTGAAAATGGAAATCACCTCCAAGCCAGAAGAACTGGATGAAGTCGATCGCAAAGTGCTTCAGCTTGAAATGGAACGGTTGTCTCTTCAAAAGGAAACCGATCTAGTTTCCCGCGATCGCCTGGAAAAGCTGGAAAAAGAACTTGCCAACCTGAAAGAAGAGCAAAGCACCTTCAACGCTCAGTGGCAGGCAGAAAAGGGCAAAATCACCAAAATCCAAACCCTAAAGGAAGAAATCGATCGGGTCAATTTAGAAGTGCAGCAGGCTGAGCGGGATTATGATCTCAACCGTGCCGCTGAGCTGAAGTATGGCAAACTCACTGATCTCAATCGTCAGTTGCAAGAAGCCGAGCAGCAGCTAGCAGAAGCCCAAACCAGCGGTAAATCCTTGCTGCGAGAAGAAGTTACCGAAGCTGATATCGCCGAAATTATTTCCAAGTGGACAGGCATTCCAGTCAGCAAACTGGTGGAATCGGAAATGCAGAAATTACTGCATTTAGAAGACGAATTGCATCAGCGGGTGATTGGTCAGGATGAAGCCGTGACTGCGGTTGCCGATGCCATTCAGCGATCGCGAGCTGGACTCGCCGACCCCAACCGTCCCACCGCCAGCTTCATCTTCCTGGGTCCTACGGGCGTGGGCAAAACCGAACTGGCAAAAGCCCTGGCTGCGTTCCTATTTGACACCGAAGAAGCGATGGTACGGATCGACATGTCCGAATACATGGAGAAGCACGCGGTCTCGCGCTTGATTGGTGCGCCTCCCGGCTATGTGGGCTATGACGAAGGCGGACAACTCACCGAAGCCATCCGTCGCCGCCCTTATGCCGTCATCCTGTTTGATGAAATCGAAAAAGCCCACCCAGATGTGTTCAACATTCTGCTGCAAGTGCTGGATGACGGACGGATTACCGATGCCCAAGGTCATACGGTGGATTTCAAAAACACCATCATTATCATGACCAGCAACATTGGGTCGCAATATATTCTCGATGTCGCAGGTGATGATGACCGCTATGAGGAAATGCGGAGCCGCGTGATTGAAGCAATGCGATCGCAATTTCGCCCCGAATTTCTCAACCGGGTGGATGAGTTTATCATCTTCCATGGTTTGCAAAAATCTGAACTGCGGAACATCGTTAAGCTCCAAACGATTCGTCTGGAAAAACGCTTGGCAGACCGCAAAATGTCGCTGAAGCTGACCGATGCGGCGATCGACTTCATTGCCGAAGTGGGCTATGACCCCGTGTATGGCGCTCGTCCGCTCAAACGTGCGATTCAGAAGGAACTGGAAACGGCGATCGCCAAATTTATCCTGCGCGGTGACTTCCACAACGGCGACACCATCTTCATCGATGTCGGGGAAAATGAACGCCTCTCCTTTCAGCGCCTCCCCTCGGAAGTGCTGACCACACCATAAGTGACAAAAGGGTGGGCAAAAGCTCACCCTTACCTTTTGATAGGACTCAGAAAAAGGTAATGTTCTAGGTTTGTTGTTTTCCATCAGAGAAACTGGTTTGATGGAGAGGTTGATCATGATGGAAGCTCAAGCATGGTTTTAGAACCAATTCACTGCCCTCAATGTGATGGAGTCGAAGTGATCAAACACGGCACCACTCCAGACGGCAAACAGCGCTACTTTTGCCAGAACTCAGCCTGCCATCGACGCACCTTTATTTTGCAATACACCTATCCAGGGTATTTGCCTGAAGTGAAGCAACAAATCAGCGATATGGCAATGAATGGCAGTGGCATCCGAGA